>NZ_QGSZ01000186.1 GCF_003857055.1 Micromonospora inaquosa
CCGCGGACTCCCGCGTCGAGCTCAGCTACGACCTGGCCAACTCGCCGGCCGTGCCCGCCCGGCCCGGACGAGCGGGAGAAACGCTCCCGCAGCTCTCCGGCGGGGATGACCCACCGGTCGGTCACCCGCAGTCCGTCGTCCACGCCCCGAGGCTAACCCGCGACGGCCCGCCGGGGGCTACCGGTGCGGAGGCTCACTCTGGGTTGGGGACTGACTGGGCGCCGGCCCGGCGGTCTCCTCATCGGAACCGACCGCCGCGTACGCCGCCGCGCCGAAGAGCAACAGCCCGACCACCGCGGCCTTCACGGCGACCCCACGGATCAGCGACCAGGCGCCCCTGCGGGCGCCCGGCACCGATTTCTTGACGGTCTGGTAATCACTCCACCCGCGTCGTGCCCGGGCGTACGCCGACCCCACTGCACATCCGATGACCAGGCCCACCAGCAGGAGGACCGTAAGAAGAGGACGCTCCACCTCCGCCAGTATCCATACCGACCGTAATATTTCCATGGCCCGATGCCGTCCGGCCGGATATCTGACAGTGGCAATTCCCGTATTGGCGTTCGGGCAGCTCAGCCACCCTTGCCGATGATCGTGTCGGCGGTCTGCTGCACCTGGTCGATCGGGATGGCGAAACCGATGCCGATCGAACCGTTTCCGTCGATCGTGGCGATGGCGGTGTTCACACCGACCACCTCCCCGCGCGCGTTGACCAACGGCCCACCGGAGTTACCGGGGTTGATCGACGCGTCGGTCTGCACCGCGCTGTGCCGGTTGTTGCCGAGCCGCACCTGGCGGTCCAACGCGCTGACGATGCCCGCGGTGACCGTTCCCGCCAGCCCGAGCGGCGAACCCACAGCGAGCACCGGCTCACCGACCCGGGTCGCGCCCGGCTTGGCCAGGGGCAGCGGGGTGAGACCTGCCGATGCCGGCACCTTCAGCACGGCCAGGTCGCTGCGCGGCTCCCGTCCGACCACCTCGGCGGCGAACCGGCGGCCGTCGGGCAGCTCCACGGTCACCGGCCCGCCACCGCCCTTGGAAAGGATGTGGTCGTTGGTGATCAGATGCTGCTGGTCGTCCACCGCGAAGCCGGAGCCGGTCGCGGACCCGCTGCCCGCGCCGCCGGCCAGCACCGACACCACCCCCGGTACGGTCCGCTCGGCCGCGGTGACCAGCTCGGCCGGCACCGGGGCGGCGGACGCCGCAGCCGGTCCCCCGGCCCCGTCCCGGCCGGCCACCACGCCACCGGCGATGGCGCCGGAGACGGCGGAGAGCGCCACCACGGCCAGTGCGGCCAGCAGCCGTCGAGGCCGTCGCCCGCCCGGGTCGCGCTCGGGCGCGTCCCACCACCCGCGCCCGTCCGGGTCGAGCTCCGGCGAGATGAACCAGGGACCGCGCGGTTCGCCCAGTCCGGTCTGCACTGCCATGCGTACTCCTCACGGTCGACGACGGTTGTGCGCAGCGGTCAGGGCAGCCGGGAGAACCAGCGCATCGAGCCGGCGGCGGCACCCATCGCGAACACCAGTCCGAGGCCGATGAACCGGGCCGAGACGTCCTGCCGCTCGGTGCGGTAACCGACCGAGCTGCCGATGTCGTCGTAGACGGCGCGCAGTTCGTCGGTGGTGCTGGCCTCGTGGAACATTCCGCCGGTCTCCTCGGCGACCGCTTTGAGGGTCTGCCCGTCCACCGGCACCTGGATGGGCCGTCCACCGCGGTCGACGAACCCGGACGGTGTGCCGAACGAGATCGAGTGCACCGGCACCTCCGCCGTCACCGCCTCCGCCGCCGCCTCCATCGGGTCCATCCCGGAGGTGTTGGCGCCGTCGGAGAGCACGATGATCCGGGCCGGCGGGGGCGCCTTCGCGGCTTCGTGGTCCAGGCTCTTGACCGCGCCGAGTGAGGTGTTGATGGCCTCGCCGATCGCGGTGCCCTGCACGCCGGTGATTCCCTCGGCGAGCCGATCGATCCCCTCTTCGAGGGCGTCCCGGTCGATGCCCGGGGGCACCAGCACGGCGGCGCTCCCGGCGAACGCGACGAGACCCACGTTGAACTCGTCGGGCAGGCCCTCGACGAACCGCCGGGCGGCCACCTTCGCCGCGGCCAACCGGTCCGGTTCGACGTCGGTGGCGAGCATCGACGTGGAGACGTCCACCGCCACCATCACCGTGGCCCGTTCCCGGGGCACCCGGACCTCGGCGCTCGGGCGGGCGAAGCCGATCACGAGCAGTGCCAGCATGGCCAGGAAGAGCCCGGCCGGTACGTGCCGACGCCAGGCGGGCCGCTCCGGCGCCACCCGGTCCAGCAACCGCAGGTTGGTGAAGCGGACCGCGTAGCGGCTGCGTCGCCGCTGCATCACCAGGTACGCGACGACCAGGGCGAGCACGCCGAGCAGCAGCCAGAGTCGCAGCGGCGACTGCCAGATCACGCGGCACCTCCCCGGGGCTGACCGGACGGCGCGGCGGCCAACCGACGCTGGGCGTGTACGTGTCGGACGATGTCCGCACTCCAGTCCCCGTCGGTACGCAACGGCAGGTGGGTGGCGCCACTGCGACGCAACGCCTGGTGGACCTGTTCGCGCTGGGCGGCGGCGGCTTCGGCGTACCGCTCGCGCAACCCACGGTCCGATGTGCTCACCTCGCGGTGCCGACCGGTCTCCGGGTCGACGAGCGTGATCAGGCCGACGTCCGGTAGTTCCAGCTCACGGGGGTCGGTCACCTCGATCGCCAGCACCTGGTGCCGGACGGCCAGCCGGCGCATCGTCCGCTCCCAGGGTGCGGCCTGGCTGGGTTCGTCGGGCAGACCGTCGAGGAAGTCGGAGACCACCACGACCAGTCCACGCCGGTTGGCGATCCGGTGCAGCGCGTCGAGCCCGTCCGCCAGATCGGGCGGTCGGACCGTCGGCGCGCGCCCCGGCCGTTCGGTGGGCGCGGTGGCACGGGGGGCGGCGAGCAGCGCGCGGAGCAGCGCAAGCAGATGGGTACGCCCGCTGCGGGCCGGGAAGCGGCGTACCCCGTCGGCGCGCAGCACCTGGGCGCCGAGGCGGTTGCCGACGCCCGCGGTCAGGAAACCGACCGCCGCGACGGCGGCCACCGCCAGCTCCCGTTTGTCCAGCTCGGCGGTGCCGAACTCCATGCTGGCGCTGCCGTCGACGAGCAGCCAGGTGGTCAGTTCCCGGTCGGCGTCGACCTGCCGGACGTGCGGGACGGCGGTCCGGGCCGTCACCGCCCAGTCCATCCGACGGACCTCGTCCTCGCCCGGCCGGTACTCGCGGCTACCGGCTGGTTCACTGCCCGGACCGGGCAGCAGGCCGCGGTACTGGCCGTGCAGCAGGCCGTTCAGTCGACGCGTGACGGTCAGCTCCAGGCGACGTAGGCGCTGGTCCGGGGCCAGTTCGGCCAGGCCGGGATCGGCGTGCGCGGCGGTCGCGCGTCTCATGCCGCCGCCAGATCCGGTGCCTGCTGTGGGTGCCCGGTGGCCACCCGGGGCGGCGGCACCGCCTCGACGAGCCGTCGTACCACGCTCTCGGCCGACACCCCGTCGGCCACCGCGTCGAAGGAGAGCACCAGCCGGTGGGCGAGAACGTCGACGGCCAGCTCACGAATGTCCTCGGGCAGCACGTACTCCCGCCCCCGCAGCAGGGCCTGTGCCCGGGCGGCAGCGACCAGGCCCAGGGTGGCTCGCGGGCTGGCCCCGTACGCCAGCAGTGGGGCGATCTCCGGCAGCCCGAACCGGCCCGGGTCGCGGGTGGCGAGGATCAGCCGCACCACGTACTCGGCCAACGCGTGGTGGACGAAGACCCGCTCGGCGTGGGCCTGGAGGTCCCGCAGCCGTTGCGCGTCGAGCACCTGGCGCGGGCTCGGCCGGTCGGTGCTCATCCGGTAGAGGATGGCCAGTTCGTCGGCGTCGCTGGGGTAGTCGACCACCACCTTCATCAGGAACCGGTCGCGCTGCGCCTCCGGGAGTTGGTAGACCCCCTCGGACTCGATCGGGTTCTGGGTGGCCAGCACCAGGAACGGCTCCGGGACCGGCCAGCTGCGCCCGCCGATCGAGACCTGCCGTTCGGCCATCGCCTCCAGCAGCGCCGACTGGACCTTGGCCGGGGCCCGGTTGATCTCGTCGGCCAGCACCAGGTTGGCCATGATCGGGCCCAGCTCGATGTCGAAGGTTTCCTTTGACGCCCGGTAGATCCGGGTGCCGACGATGTCGGAGGGCACCAGGTCCGGGGTGAACTGGATCCGGGAGAAGGTGCCGCCGACAACGGTCGCGAGGGTCTGCGCGGCCAGTGTCTTGGCCACGCCGGGTACCCCCTCAAGGAGGCAGTGTCCGTTGGCGACCAGGGCAGTGAGCAGGCGTTCGACGAGGCGATCCTGCCCGACGATCACGCGTTTGACCTCGAAGAGGGTCTGTTCCAGCTCGATGCCGGTCGGCTCCGGATCGACCGGGCTGGGCATGCTGGCCAGGGTGTCCGAGATGTCCGTCACGGTGCTTGCTTCCCGGGCACAGGCCCGGCAAACGTCGGATTGTGCGGGCCGGACCGGTCCGCAGTGGCCGGAATGGGGATGAGCCGCGCGAAAGGGTGACGACCATCGCGAGCCAGGCCAAAGGACGCAGCGGTTGATCCACTCGGGTTCACGGAAATCGGGGTATCCCGGTGCGCGGACACCCCGATTTCATGAAACCCGAGTCGATCAATGCCCGGATCGGCTGGTTGAGGTGCAGCCGGCGAGTGCGCGCTGAGTGGACAAGATCGGCCCCCGTCGCCGTGGGCGACGGGGGCCGGGTGTCGGTTCGGTCAGGGTGTGTGGGTGAGCAGGGTGAAGCCCAGGTTGGCCGGGGTCCCGGCCGAGTTGCGGGTCTGCACGAAGACCGCGTTGGGCGTGCCCAGGCGTGGGGCGACGGACACCTCGCCGCCCGGCGGGATGCAGCAGGAGTCGGACCGGGAGATGGTGGCCAGGAAGGCACCAGCCGAGACGTTGTGACCGAAGATCACCTCGTACTCCCCGACGCCGTACTTGAGCACCGTGCCGGTGCCACGCGCCTTGGTGCCGCTGGAGTTGACGACGGTAAAGGCGTTGCTGGCCACCAGCGTGGTGGCGGAACTCGCCTTCAGCGCAGCCTTCGCCACCCGCGCCGACTCGGCGCTGACCGGCGGCTGGGAGTTCGTGCCGCGGGCCGCCGGCTGGACGGCCTCCTGTGGTGCCTTCGCCGACGGCTGGGCGAGGGCGATGCCCCCGCCGGCCAGACTGAGCGCCAGGACGGCGAATGTGACCGCCGCCGCCTTACGTCGGAAGGATGTGCTCATGACAGGTCCCCCTTGTGTGACCGTGCGAATTCGGCCGACCCGCGGGGCGGGACGGATGACTGCCCATAAATAGGCGTACGACGACGGTTGGACGGGGGAAAGCCGATTCACCTGCACCTTGGGAAGGCGATTTATCGGCAATCTACATCCCACCTGAGCTGCTGTTACTACTCAGAGTTGCGTCGCTTAAGCCAGATGGAACGTAGCACCGGAAAAAGCCGTCAGTCAATAGTTGATCTCGCTTTTCCGGGGTGTCAACCAGCCGTCAGATAATTGTGAAATGTGAGCGCACAACTATTCATGAAATGGTTTCGCCGGATCAGACTACGATCACCGTCGTGATCATCGACGCGCCGCCCGCGCACCGAACCGCTCGGCTCGGCACGGTTCTCTGTTGGCTTGCCGTCACACCCACAGCCCTCTGGGCGGCCGCCCGGCTACTCGGCCTGGACCGGGGGCCGTTGGTGCAGGCGCTCGCCTTCACGCCGTACGTCGCGGGCGTCAGCGTGCTGATCCTGGCCCTCGCGCTCGCCCTGCGGCGCTGGTGGCCGGCGGCGCTCGCGGCCCTGACCGCGGTGGCGCTGCTCGGCACCGTCGCACCTCGGGCGCTGGCCAACACGCAGCCGACCGCGGCCGGACCGACCGTGCGGCTGCTCACCGCCAACCTGCTCGCCGGCGCCGGCGACGCGCGGACGCTGGTGGAGCTGGTCCGGCGACACCAGGTGGACGTGCTCACCGTGCAGGAGTTCACCCCGGACGCGCAGGCCACCCTGGACCAGCTCGGCCTCGACACGCTGCTGCCGCATCGACAGCTCAACCCGGAGATCGGCACCGCCGGCTCGGGGCTCTACTCGCGGTGGCCGATCACCGACGTCGGCGTCCGGCGCAACCTCGAAGGTTGGGGCTTCAGCCAGGCGTACGCGACGGTGTCCGTCCCCGGCGGGCCCCCGGTCCGCGTCGAGTCGGCCCACCCCTCGGCGCCGTACGCGCTGGACCAGGTGGGCGCCTGGCGTGCCGACCTGACCGCCCAACCACCTGCCACTCCGGACGGTGGCCTGCGGATCCTCGCCGGGGACTTCAACGCGACCCTCGACCACAGCCCACTGCGGGCCCTGCTGGGTACCGGCTACGTCGACGCCGCCGACGCCACCGGACAGGGCCTGACCGGCACCTGGGGTCCGTACGACGGTGACCTCATCCCACCCGTCACCATCGACCACATACTCGTCGACCATCGGATAGCGGTCCGCTCGGTGCAGGTG
>NZ_QGSZ01000066.1 GCF_003857055.1 Micromonospora inaquosa
CACGGTGCGGGCGTTGGCCGGCCTCGGCGTCAGCCTGCGGGTGCTGGACGGCTCGGCGGTCACCGCCGCTCTGGCCGGCGCTGCCGACCCGTACCGGCCACCGCAGCCTGGCGGCCTGGCCGCGCCCGACGCCGTCATCTCCGCCGCTGCCCCCACCCGCAGGACAAGGAGCCAACGATGATTAGGAAGAGACGGTCCGGCGACGACGGCGCACCGCCGCAGCCGGGCTCGCTGGCGTCGGCGGTCGCCCCGGCCACCGTTGAGGTCACACCCCGGTGGCTGCGGGTGGGCGACGGCTTCGCCGCCACCCTCGTCGTGACCGGATACCCGGCCGAGGTCGGCCCGGCGTGGCTGGAGCCGCTGCTGTCCTGGCCGGGCCGGCTCGACCTCGCGTTGCACATCGAGCCGCTGCCGGCCCCGATCGCCGCCGACCGGCTCCGCAAACAACGAGCACGGCTGGAGTCCTCCCGGCGGGCCGACTCCGAGCGCGGCAAGCTTGCCGACCCCTACGTCGATGCCGCCGCCCACGACGCCGGTGACCTGGCCGAGCGGCTGGCGCGAGGCGCGGCGAAGCTGTTCCGCGTCGGCCTGTACCTGACCGTGCACGCCCGCACCGAAGACGAACTCCTGCAGGCGTGCGCGCAGGTCCGGGCCGCCGCCGCGTCCACCCTTCTGGAGGTGCAGCCCGCGACGTGGCGGCAGCTGCCCGGCTGGACCACCACCCTGCCCCTCGCCTGCGATGGGCTGCGGATGCTGCGCACCATGGACACCCAGGCCCTCGCCGCCGCTTTCCCCTTGTCGAGCCCGGACCTGCCCGCTCCGCTGCCCGGCGACCCGTCGGCCACCGGAGGTGTCCTCTACGGGATCAACCCGGCCAGCGCCGGCATCGTCTGGTGGGACCGCTGGACGCAGGAGAACCACAACTCGATCGTCCTGGCCCGCTCCGGGGCCGGGAAGTCGTACTTCGTGAAGCTGGAGATCCTGCGCAACCTCTACCAGGGTGTGCAGGTCGCGGTGGTGGACCCCGAGGACGAGTACCTGCGACTGGCCGACGCGGTCGGCGGCAGCATCGTCCGGTTGGGCCTGCCCGGCGTGAAGATCAACCCCCTGGACCTGCCGGTCGGCGACCGGCGTCCCGACACGCTGACCCGCCGCGCTCTGTTCCTGCACACCCTGGTTAGCGTGCTGCTCGGCCACCAGCCGCCACCGGCGGAGCGCGCCGCGCTGGACCGAGCCATCCTTGCCGTCTACCGGGCCGCCGGGATCACCGCCGACCCGGCCACGTACGGCCGGCCGGCACCGCTGCTGCGCGACCTAGCCGCCACGCTACGCGCCGACGACGACCCGGCGGCCGCGACGCTGGCCGCCCGGCTCGCGCCGTGGGTGCAGGGCAGCTTCGCCGACCTGTTCGACGCACCCACCACCCAGGCCCCGGTCGGACACCTGGTCGTGTGGTCGCTGCGGCACCTGCCCGACGAACTGCGCACCGTCGGCACCCTGCTCGCGCTGGACTCGATCTGGCGCACCGTCGACTCCCCACAACGCCCGCCGCGGCGGCGGCTGGTGGTGGTTGACGAGGCGTGGCTGCTGATGCGCGACGGCGAAGGCGCCCGCTTCCTGTTCCGCATGTCGAAGGCGGCACGCAAGCGCAACGCCGGGCTGACCGTCATCACCCAGGACGCCGCCGACGTGCTGGGCACCGACCTCGGCCAGGCGGTGGTGTCCAACGCCTCCACCCAGGTGCTGCTGCGGCAGGCGCCGCAGGCCATCGACGCCGTCGGCGAGGCGTTCGGGCTCACCAACGGTGAGCGGCGGCTGCTGCTCTCGACCCGCCGCGGCCAAGGGCTGCTGATCTCCGGGGTCAGCAGGACCAGCTTCGAGTCGATCGCCTCCGACGCGGAACACGCCCTGTGCACCACTGACCCGGAGTTCGTCGCAACTTTGCCGGATTTTGGCGGGAACTTCGAGGTCGACGACCTGTGACGAGCTTAGCGAAGCGATGATGTTGGGGAACTGCGGGCTGACGCTAGGTGGGAATCAGGATGCTGGATGCACCCGATCACCCGCGCAGCCGCATTCAGATGCTGCCTGCTGCGGCGTAGACCACGTACCACAGCGCCGCACTCAAAGCACCGCATGAGACGGCCGCGGTTAGCAGCATCGGCCATGCGCGCCAAAGACGGTGCGCCGTGGCGAGCCAGGCCAGGACGACAATCGGAAGCACGATCTTGACGGTCTGGCCGGCCAGAACGCCTCGAAAGAATTGCGCTTGGTCCGGGTCGGTCACGGCCAGCAGCCGCCAGGGTGGTGCCAGCACCAGGGCCTGCCAACCGTCGCCGGAGAGCAGCCCGCAGAGCCCTCCCGCAGCCAACGCCGAAGTTGGGGGTTTGCCGACCCGCAAGACGTAACCGAGCATCCCGAGCATCGGGCCCGCGACGACGGCCGCAGCCAGCCACGCAGCCGTCATGATGGCAACCGAACGCAGCCCCAGTAGGTCGGCCGACGTGCCGTCCTCGAGGTGGCCTCCGCTCCACCGTCGACTGACCATCAATACGAGCAGGTAGTAGAGCAGCGTGGCCAGCACCAACAGCATGGTGGCGTCAATTGCCGCTCGTCTCGCCGTGTCGGCTGAACGGCCGACGAGGACAGCAGTCAGCCCCCAAGCGAAGCCGCTGCTGGTTAGAGCGATCAGGAGCTGCCCAGCAATGCCTGCGACGGAGTCGGCCGCGAATGCGAGCAGGCCGAGCGTGACTGCGGCAGTTGCGACCATCGCCGTGCGGCTAGGACGAGCTGCCGCGGCAACAGAGTTGGCCACGCCCGCCTCCTGTAGAAGGGGCGCTGACCATACCAAGGTGACGTTCTGCGGCGGATCCTTGCGGCGCCGAGGACGGGTCGCGGAGTCTTCTGTCATCGGTGGCGCATCATGTTGACGGTGACGGCGTAGCGGTGCGCGGTGTGCACGGACAGGCCGAACAGGTCCATGAGCTGTCGGATGTCGCCGCTGGTGGCGTGGGCCTCGTCGAGGATGCGGTCAAGCCGGATCTGTTGTCCGGCGATGCCGAGTTGATGGCGGATCCACCAGGACGTGACGGGGCGGGTGGTGATGGCGCTGCGGGCGTGGATGAACAGGTGCGGGTTGACGCTGCGCGGCCATGCCTGTTGTCGGTGATCGAGGTAGGCGCGCAGGCGTTGCCGGACGGCTGCGGCCAGGGGGATGACCTGGCCGTCGATGTGCAGGTGCCCGTCACGCAGGTCGGTCAGCTGCAGGTGGCAGAGCTGGGCGACGCGGATGGCGTGGAAGGCGAGCAGCGCGGCCAGTGCGGCGGTGGCGGGCTGTTCGGAGTTGAGGTCGGCGCGCAGCGCGTCGAGGTTGACCCGGGCCGGTGCCGGGGGCGTTGGTTGCGGGGCGCGGACGCGGGCGGTGGGGTTGACGAAGACGAGCTTGCGGGCCTTGAGGATCCGGAAGATCGACCGTAGGCCCTGCAGGGTGGTGTAGCGGGCGAGCGGGTCCGCGGGTAGGGCGGTGGTCACGTCGTCGATGCCGATCTCGCGTAGCGAGTCGTGGGTGGTGGCCCACTGCTGCAGGGTGGGCAGTGCCCAGCGCAGGTGTGTGCTGATGGTGCTGTCGGCGCGGGGTTTGCGTCGGGGTGGGCTGGTCGAGCCGTGGCGCATCACTTGAAGCCACTCGGTCAGCTCGTCGCGCATGAGAGCGGGCAGGCCGGCGGTGCTGATCGTGAACCAGGCGAGGATGGCGGGTTGCCGATCGTCGTCGAGCAGGCCCGCGTCGTCGAGGACGTCGGCGACCACGGCGGCGGAGTGCTTGATGCGGGATAGCAGGGCCACGTCGCTGCGGCGGATAGGTGCGCCGGGAGTGTCCTGGATACCGAGCATGATCCGTATGGCGCGGCGGATCCTTTCGACCTTGCTCGGCCGCCAGCCGTGACGGGCGGCGTGGTCGGCGACGAACGCCATCAGCGCCGCTTCCCGACCGGCGTGCGGTGGCGGCGGGAAGCCGCGCCGTTGACCGGCTGACAGGTCGCGTGGCACCTCGAGCAGGGTGAGCTGACGGTAGGTCACGGGCGTCAGCAACCGCATGTCCGCCGGCGTCGTCTTCTTTTGATAGGGGCGTTTGCCGGTGCCGGGCTGGTGCCACATCCCGGCGAAGAACAGCTGTTGGCCGTACCGGTTCGCCTCAGCCAGGCTGACATCACCGGTGCGGCGTGCCGTGTTGTGGGCGACGAGGCTGCGCTGGCGGTGACACAACCGGCAGGAGCCGTCGTCGTAGAGCGCGACGTGCTGACCGCAGGTGCCGCAGGCGGCGACATGGCGGTGGGTCTCGCGGAAGGACCGGCAGGCCACGCACATCCAGCCGTAGGTGCGGGTCACGCCCCAGGCGTGGCAGTCCGGGCACGAATCGATGAGCACGCGGCGTTGCGCGAGAGGGCCGGGCAGCTTCCACGCCGGGGACAGTTGGCCGGGCGCGTGCGGGTGGCACCGGGCGCACAGACCCGAGGTGAAGTAGTCGACCTCCGATCCGCACTTGTAGCAGGGCGGGGCGGTGACCGGGCCGCCGGGCCAGCAGCCGAAGCAGTACGGGATCTCGCGCATCGCCGGCGGACGCACGCCGCAGACAGTGCAGGGCCGGGGTTTACCCTTCACGCGGGCGGCACCGACGTGTGACGCCCAAGCCGAGGACTCGGCTGTGGCCCTGCGCCGGTCGAGGCTTGGGCCGGGCGGCGGGCGTTGACCTTGTCCGGCTCGCAGATCAGCAGGTCCGTCGGGGTGCAGCCGAGCACCACGCAGATCACGTCCAGGTCGTCCAGGCGGATCGTGGTCGGTGTGCCCGTCCACAACGCTGACATCTTGCCGGCGCTGATCTCCAGGCCGTGCTCAGCCAACCGGCGGCGCATCTCGGTGGACTTCCAGATCCCGGCCTGCGCCGCGCGCATCCGCAGGTTCCACTGCATCCCATCACCCTCCGAGCTGTCCCAGACGCGCCGCCGTGCGCTGGTTACTGATCTTCCATGCCTGTGTCACGTGCTCGGTCGGGACGTGGATGTAACGGGTCGTCGTGGACAACCACGAATGCCCCAGCAGTTCCTGGATTGCCTTGACGTCCAAGCCTTGGGCGTAGAGCGACGACGCGCAGAAGTGCCGCAGCATGTGCGGGGTCAGCCGGCCTTGCCAGTCCGCGAGCCCACGGTTCACCGCGGCTGCCAGCCCGTCGCGTAGCGTCTGCACACCCGCGCGTGGACAGCACCCGGTCAGTGGGTCCGGCTTGCGCTCGGCGGGTAGCAACGGAGCGTCCGGGTTGGTGTAGTCGCTGCCGAACTGATGGCGCACCTCGACCATCCACCAGTCCAGCAGTTCCCCCACCGAGTTAATCGCCGGGACCAGCCGCGTCTTGGCGCCACGACCCCGGCTGCCCTTGCCGAACCGCACGTCGAGGCAGCCGTACTCACCCAGATCACGACGCCAGTCGCGGATGTCGAGCATGCACGTCTCGGTGATTCGCAGCCCGACCCGCCGCCACAACGAGGCGGCCAGATAGTCCCGCGCCGCCGGCAGGAATTTGCGGGCCTGCGGCAGCCACTGCCGCCACATGGCGAACAGCCGCTCCACCTCATCACTGCTCGGCGGCACCCGGATCGATCCGTAGTCCGCCCGGGCCGGCCGATTGAACTCGTCGATCACCTGCTCGACCACGACACCGGTCAACCGATGGATGTCGCCCTCGTACCGCACGAGAAGGAACTCGAAGAAATGAGCCAACGCCCACGCCTTGTGCTGCACCGTCAACCGCGCGAGCCCCGACCGGCGCTGCTCGGCCAGGAACCGGTCCGCGTCACTCGGCCGCGCTGTCCAGACCGGGCGACCCAAGAACCTGATGAACTCGAACAACACCGATCGGTCCGCCGCCACCGTGCTGTCTGCGGACCCAGAGCCCACCGCAGCCAACAGGTACTGATCCACCAGCTCCTGCTCGAAGTCCTCGACGTCAGTGTGAGTCGACAGGCGCCGCGGAGCGTCCAGCGATCGCACCACCGCCAAGCCCATGGCTGCTCCAGATCGCCGAAGTCGACAACCAGTCGGGATTACTGCGAACTGTTCAGCAATCCCGACCGACGGTCAACCACCGACACGCGTTCCAGTCGGCCCACCTGGCCACTTGCAACACCATCTGGCCAGAGGACGAGCGACAAGGAACTCCGTGCAGTTCCGGTAACCGACCCGGTCGAACTGGCCGACCTCGACGAGGAAGAGGGCGATCTTTGACACCGCCGACCGAAGCCCTCAGCTCAACGCTCGTATCCCCGGCGCCCGGCCCCACCAGCGGGCCGGACGCCGGCCCCATCC
>NZ_QGSZ01000387.1 GCF_003857055.1 Micromonospora inaquosa
CGGGTTAGGTTAGGAGGGTGGCTAGCCAGGCGCCGGCCAGCAGGGCTGGGCCGAGGGGCAGCAGGGTGTTTCGGTGTACCCGTCGGGCGGCGAGCAGGCCGAGCACCAGGCCGCCGTGCAGGACATGCGGCAGGAGCAGGCCGGCCAGCAGGGCGTCCCGCCCCAGCCAGCCGAGCGGGAGGCCGAGGACGACGGCGAGTTTCACGTCCCCGAAACCCAGTCGGGACCGGGGCAGCAGGGCCAGCAGCACGTGCGCCGCGCCCGCGACCGCCGCGCCTCCCAGCGCGCCGACCAGTCGGCCGACAGTGCCGGCGAGCAACGCCGCAGCGGTCAGACCCCCGAAGGCCAGCAGCCCGGCGGTGAGGACCAACGGGTCGGGCAGCCGCAGGCAGGTCAGGTCGACCCGCGCCAGCACCAGACCGACCGCCGCGACGGCGAGGAAGACCGGCAGCGCCGGGTCGTCACCCACGGCGACGGCGAGGCCGACAAAGACGCTGGCCGCCACCATCGGGTCGCCGCAGGGCCATCGGACCGGCCGTGGCCCCGGGAACGACAGCGACCGGGCGTCCGTCGTGGCGAAGCGCCGCGACACCAGGGGTACGACGAGGCCGACCAACGTGCCGAGCAGCCCGATCGACACCAGCGCGGCGGCCGACATGGCCCGGACGTTACTGGCGTTCGCGCACCCGCGTGGCCCCCGATCGTGATCCCGTGCCGGCTCGACCCGGCCGTTCGGTGGTCACCACCAGGGCGACCCCGGCGACGATGACGGCACCGCCGAGCAGCACCTGCGGGGTGACCGGCTCGGCTACCAGCAGCGCGCCGAGCGCCACCGCGACCGCCGGATTCACGTAGGCGTACGTCGACACCAGCGAGATCGGCGCGTTGTGCAGCAGCCAGACGTACGCGGTGAAGGCCACCAGCGAACCGGCCACCATGAGGTAGCACAGCGCCAACCAGGACCTGGTGCTGACCGCCGCCGGGTGGAAGTCCGCCAGTTCACCCCGACCGGCGGCGACGACCGCCAGCACCAGCGCGCCGGCCACCATCTGGTACACCGTTGCCACGAAGGGGTCGGCGGGCATCCGGATCCGTCCGGACAGGAACGACCCGACCGACCAGGAGGCGGCTGCCGCCACCACGGTCAGCGCCCCGAGCAGCGGCACCGCGGCCGAACCACCGCCCGGCAGCACCAACAGGACGAGGCCGACGAAGCCCAGGGTGACCCCTGCGAACGTCCAGAGCGGCGGCCGGTCCCCGGTGGCCGAGCGCAACAGCACCACCAGCAGCGGCACCGTGGCCACCAGCAGCGCGGCGATCCCGGACGGCACCGCCACGCCCGGCGGCCCCGATTCGGCGAGCACCACCAGGCCATTGCCAGCGGCCAGCAGGAGCACCCCGACCAGCGCGGCGGAGCCGAGTTGCCGTCGGTCCACCCGCAGCGCGCCGGGCCCTCGACGCAGTCGCAGCACCACCGCCAGGATCAGGCTGGCCACGGCGAACCGGAGGGCGGCCGACAGCAGCGGAGGCAGCGTCTCCACGGCGATCCGGATGGCCAGATAAGTCGACCCCCAGAGCAGGTAGACCACGATCAACGCGGTCCAGATCAGGGCTGGTGTGGTGCTGGCGCGACGGCCGGCGAGGGCCGTGGTGCTCGGTGCAGGTGAGCTCATCAGTCGGCCACGCTACGGTGACCTCGGAGTCCGCGTCCCGCTTTGGTGGCCGGCCTCTCACCACTCGTGCAGGAGGGCGGCATGACGAACTACGGACAACCGGGGGGCGGCCACCCGGGGCCGTGGCGTGGCCAGAGACCCGATGAGACGCCGGGCCACCCGACACAGCAGCCCTACCCGCCCGCGTCGGAGTCCTACCCGCCGGCGGTTCCGTCGTACCCGCCCGCGCCGCAGGGACGGCCCGGGCCATACGGCGACCCACCCACCGCCGGCTACGGAGGCGGTACGGGGACGCCCTACGGTGCCGCGCCGGGCGCGCCCTACGGCGGCTCGTACCAGCCGACCCCGACGTACGGCGGGCAGCCGCCGTACCAGCCCGCCGACCAATACGGCGGGCAGCCCTCGTACCAGCCCGGCGACCCGTACGGCGGGCAGCCGCCGTACCAGCCCGCCGACCAATACGGCGGGCAGCCCTCGTACCAGCCCGGCGACGCGTACGGCGAGGATCCGGCACCGGGCCGGCGCGGTCGGGGGCCGCTGATCGCGGTGCTGGCCGTCGTCCTGCTGGTCGCCATCGCCGGCGCGTTCTGGTTCCGCAGTGGGCGGAGCGACCCGGCACCGGCAGCCGCGCCGAGCAGTTCGGCGGTTGCCGATGAGCCCAGCGCGGATGTGGTCGAGCCCGCGCCGAGTGCGGCCGCCCCGGAGTCGTCGGCCGATCCCCGGTTCGCGAAGGTCGGCCAGTGCGTCCGCAACGAGGGCGCCGCTGGTGGCAAGCCCAAGCTGCTGATCAGCGGCTGTACCGCGAAGTCGTACGAGGTGCTGAGCCGGATCGACGGCCCGACCAGCGGCGAGCGGGACGCCGAGACCAAGTGCGACAAGGTCAAGGGCTACACCAACTGGTACTTCTTCGACAGTGAGCTGGACACTCTCGATTTCGTCCTCTGCCTCAAGCAACGCTGAGACCACCCACCCCCGGGGATGACATGACGACCTACGGACCTGCGGGCTCCGACCAGCCGGACGACCAGTACCGGCGCCCGCCCAGCGGGCCTGACAGCTCACCACCGGCCGACCCGACCCTGCCCCAGTGGAGTGCCCCGCCACCCGCGGACGACCCGACGCGGCAGCAGTGGGGTCCCCCGCCGGCGGGCGCGGAGCCACCGACGGCACCCATGTGGGCACCACCGCCCACCGACCCGGAGCCGCCGACCACGCCGATGTGGGCGCCGCCGCCGACCTCCGGCCCGGGATACCCGCCGCCCGGGCCGTACCCACCGGCCGGGCCGCACCCACCGGCCGGGCCGTTCCCGCCGGCCGGGCCGTTCCCGCCGGTCGGCCCGACGCCGGGTCAGCCGGTCGGGCCGATGCCGGGTCAGCCTCCCGCGCCGTGGGGTCAGCAGCCTGCCAGCGGCTACGGGATGCAGCCTGCCGGCGGCTACGGGATGCCGCCCGTCGCGCCGGCGAAGACCGGTCGCAATGTCGCCCTCATCATCGCGGCGGTGGTGTTGCTCGTGCTGTGTCCGTGTCTCGGCCTGGCCAGTTGGGCGATCTGGAAGGCGGCCGACGCTGGCAGGGATGCCGCGCGTACCCCGTCGAGGAGCGCTCCGGTCGTTCCACCCGAGCTGCCCAGAGACGCGCCGCCGTCGGCTGTGCCGACCCCCGACGAGGAGTTCGCGCGGGGCGACTGCGTGGTGAACGACGGCAGTGAGGACAACGCGGAGCTGCGCAAGGTGCCGTGCGGCCCGAACACCTATCAGGTGCTGCTGCGCATTCCGGCGACCACCGACGGCGACCGGTGCGAGATGCTCGCGCCGCAGGCGACCGCGAACTACGTGCACGACAACTCGGTCGACCTGTTCGACTACGTGCTCTGTCTGAAGAAGCGGTAGCCCTGATCGAGGGGCCGATCCGGCGATTGGCAAAACTAGGGCTGTCTAGCGTGGAGGCTAGACAGCCCTAGTTTGTTGTCGACGGTTCCGACACGCCGGTAGCCCCATCTATGCATGTCTAGCCTCGCAGCTAGATGGCCCGATAATCTGCGATGCGTGGATCCGGTCCGCAACCCGTACGCGCCGGGCGCCGGTCAGCGTCCGCCCGAACTCGCCGGGCGGGGGCGGGAACTGGACGTCTTCGACATCGTGCTTGAGCGCATCGCCCGCGGCCGACCCGAGCGCAGCCTGATGCTCACCGGGCTGCGTGGCGTCGGCAAGACGGTTCTGCTCAACACCCTCCGGTCGCAGGCGATCAACCGGCTCTGGGGCAGCGGCAAGATCGAGGCTCGACCGGACCAGTCGTTGCGCCGACCGGTCGCCGCCGCGCTGCACATGGCGGTCCGGGAGTTGGCCCCCCGCCACCGCGCACCCGACCGGATCGACGCGTTCCTCGGCGTCCTCAAGGCGTTCGCCCAGCGGTCCACCCCGACCGGCCGGGCCGGTGCCGCCAGCAAGCTACGCGACCGGTGGCAGCCCGGCATCGACGTGCCGGCCGCCAGTGGTCGGGCCGACTCCGGCGACATCGAGATCGACCTGGTCGAGCTGTTCAGTGATGCCGCCGCCGTGGCCAGCGACGTCGGCACCGGCATCGCCATCTTCATCGACGAGATGCAGGATCTTGGCCCGGAGGACGTGTCGGCGCTCTGCGCCGCCTGCCACGAGCTGTCCCAGCTCGGCGCACCGCTGATCGTCGTCGGCGCCGGCCTTCCGCACCTGCCGGCCGTGCTCAGCGCCGCCAAGTCGTACTCCGAACGGCTGTTCCGCTATCAACGCATCGACCGGCTCGACCGGATCGCCGCCGACCGGGCGCTCTGCGCGCCCGCCGAGCGCGAGGAGGTCGAGTACGAGCAGAAGGCCCTCGACCTGCTCTACGAGAAGTCCGGCGGCTATCCCTACTTCGTCCAGGCGTACGGCAAGGCAACGTGGGACCATGCGCCGCGCTCACCGATCACCGCCGCCGATGTGCGGGTCGCCGCGCCCGAGGCGGAGGCCGAGCTGGCTGTCGGGTTCTTCGGGTCCCGGTTCGAACGGGCCACTCCCGCCGAACGCGAGTACATGCGGGCGATGGCCACGATGTCCGCGGTGGAGGGCGAGTCCGGCGCGGTGGTCCGCGACGACATGGACGCGGCGGTGCCCACCGCGGAGATCGCCCGAGCCCTCGGCCGCAAACCGGCCAGCCTCTCCCCGGCCCGGGACGCGCTGATCAAGAAGGGGTTGATCTACTCGGGTGAGCGGGGCACCGTCGCCTTCACGGTCCCGCACTTCGGCCGGTACCTGCGGACGCAGCCGGCCTGACCGCCACCCACCACGGCGGCCCGGTCAGACCTTCGACCAGGGCGCCGGAAAGAGCACCTCACCGCGAGGCGGGGGGCTTTCCTCGCTGGTGGACGGAGGCAGCACCAGCGCCTGCCACGGCTCACCGAGACCCGCCCACGGGCCGGTCAGGCCCAGCTCACTCGCCGGGCCGAACCCGAACCGGCGGTAGAAGGCCGGGGCACCGAGAACGACGACGAGCCGCTCGCCCAACTCGGTGGCGGCGTCCATGGCGGCCTGCACGACCGCCGTGCCGTGCCCGACGCGCTGCCGGTGCGGCGCGACCGCCACCGGGCCGAGTGCCAGCACGGGCAGGTCGGGGCCTCGCTCCGGCCGCAGACGCGCCCGGGTGAGCAGCGCGTAACCGACCACCTCACCGCCGTACTCGGCGACCATGGCCAGTTCCGGCAACCAGGCGGTGGTTTCGCGCAGTTCGTCGACCAGGCTGACCTCGGGCGGCGTCGCCACGTCCGGGCGGGCAAAGGCGGCGGCCAGCACGCGGCGGACCGAGCCGGCGTCGGCCGGGTCCTCGGGGCGTAGCCGCAGCGTGGTCACCCGCGCGACGTTACCCGCCAGCGCCCGTCCATCCGTGACGGTCGCTCGATTCGGCGTGGCGCACGTGTACGAACACCAATCCGATCCTGCGGTTGCCCGGGTAGCAAACGCCGCGACGGGGTATGACTGATCCATGACGCCCGTACGCTCCCTCGCCCGCGCCATGCTGAGCGGCATCTTCGTGGTCAGCGGGTATCGCAACTTCCGTGCTCCCGGCCGGCTGGCGGTCGCGGCCAAACCGGTGACCGACAAGGTCGCACCGATGCTGAAGAAGGCACACCCGAGCTTTCCCACCGATACCGAGACGTTGATCCGACTCAACGGGGCCGTGCAGGTCAGCGCCGGGTTGATGCTGGCCACCGGCCGGTTCAGCCGACCTGCGGCGCTGGTCCTCGCCGGCACGCTGGTGCCGGTGACCATCGCCGGGCATCCCTTCTGGAAGAACGACGACCCGAGCACCAGGAACAACAACCAGGTCCACGCCCTGAAGAACCTCGGGCTCCTCGGCGGTCTGCTGCTCGCCGCGGCGGACACCGGAGGCAAGCCGGGTCTGCGGTGGCGGACGGGCCACCGCATCGGCCACTCTCGACGTTCCATGCAACGCGCCGTCCGGACCGCCCGCCGCGAGGCCCGAATCGCCGTCCGCTCCGCGTCCACCGCACGTCGGCTCCCCGGCTGACCTGCGTCGATCCGTCTCTGCCCCACCCCCACCCCCCCCC
>NZ_QGSZ01000243.1 GCF_003857055.1 Micromonospora inaquosa
ACCCGGCTGTGGAGCTGGAGTTGGCCCGGCGGATGGCCGACGAGGCCGACCGGCACGGGCACCAGGCGGAGCTGCTGGCCCAGCGGCCGGTGCTGCTGCCGACGTGGTCGCCGCTGGCCCGCGCGGTCGCCGTCTACGCCGGGTGCGGCGCGGCGGCCGGTGTGCTGATGCTGATGCTGGTGCTCGCCTCCGGGGTCGGTCTGGTCGACGGGTTCACCCTCGGCGCATGGATCTGCGCGGGGCTGCCCGCGGTGGCGTTCTTCGGCGGATACCTGGTGCTGGGCCGGTGGGGGCGGCCCGCGATGGTCGCCGGCACCCCGCCGCGCTATCTGCCGCTGGGGTTCCTGATCTGTTTCCTACTGGTGCCGATGGCCTACTGCGCCTACCTGCTGCTGGTCCGCGGTCTGCGCTGATCGGTGTGCGCGGTACGTCGAAAGGTCGGTCGCGGTGCCGAGTCATGTAGATGACTGAAGCGCGTCCATTCGTTGGGCATGACCGATGGTGGAGACGGTGTCTGCGTCTGCCGGTAGCCGCGCCAGGCCAATGAATGAAGCGTAAAAGCCTCGGATTTGGCGCGCGGGCAGAAATCGCGTCCCAGGGCTCGCGTCAAATGGAGGTAGTTCGGTGCTCAGTTCGACGGGTACGAATTCGTTGCGGTTCGGGATGGCCGGAGTCATCGCTCTTGCGCTGCTCGCGCTCGTCGGTGTGCTGGCTTTCTGCGATGACGAGCCCGCACCGCCCCGAACGAGCAGCCCGACGCCCTCCGCGACCGGTTGCGTCGGCTTGCTGGACGACAGCACCCAGGAATGCCTTGGCCCGGTCACCGACAGTGCCACGCTTGACCCCGCGATCCGGGACGTCGCCGAGAAGATCCTCGTCAGCAATCGGGAGGTCGGTGCCCAGTCCCGACGGTACGTCCGGGTGGTGCTGCTGACGCCGTTGAGCATCGCTCCGAAACCCGCCGCCTCGGCCATGACCCTCGAACCGATCAAATTCAGTTTGCAGGGCGCCTATGTGGCCTTGCGCCGGGCCAACACGTCGTCGGCCTTCGGTGACCAGAACGCACCCGCCGTGCAGTTGCTCCTGGTCAACCAGGGCAGCAGGCAGCCGGCTCTCGACGCGCTCGTTCCGGCGATCGTGGCGCTGGGCGACGCCGAGCATCCGGTGGTGGCCGTCGTGGGCCTCGGCTCCAGCTTCACGGGCACCGAGGGGGTGGCGTCGACGTTGTCACAGCGGGGCATCCCCATGGTCGGGGCGGTCACCTCCGCGACCAGCCTCAGCGCGGAGCGATACTCGACGTTCCACAGTGTCTCGCCGAGCAACGACGACTACGCGATGTCGCTGAAGGACCTGCTGGACAAGAACCGGGAGACGCTGCCCCGCAACGGAATCGTCGTCTACGACCAGAACAAGGACCCCTATCCGTTGACGCTGACCGAGGCCTTCACCAACGTGCTGAAGGGCTACCTCAAAGCCCCGCCGCAGGCCTTCGCCGGCGGCACTGTCGGCAATCCAGCGATGCCGAACGTCTTCAGCCCGGTGGTGACGAACCTGTGTAACGCGGTGGCCGACGACGCCATCAAACTCCAGATGGTGTTCTACGCCGGCCGGGTCGCTGACTTCCCGAGCCTGGCCGCCGCGCTGCGGGAGCGGACCTGCCGCACTCACCCGTTGACCATCATGGTCGGCGCCACCGGGTTTCAGCTCTCACCGCAGCAGGTGAATCTCCTCGACGAGGCGAACGTTTCGGTGATCTGGGCTTCCTCGGCGGACGCGCCGGGCTGGATCAGCAAGCGACCCGGTACGCCGGAGGGCTTCGCGGACTTCTTCAAGGCCTACCACGTCGACGAGAAGTTCCCGTCCGACAACCTGAACGACGGCTACGCGGTGATGTACCACGACGCCGTCGCGAGCGCCGTGAAAGCGATCCGGATGGCCACCGGGAGAGACAACCTGCCAGGAGCCGTCGACGTGCAGACCCAGTTCAGCAACCTCACGCTGGCACACAAGGTCGCCGGCGCGTCCGGCACCCTGTCGTTCGGCGGCCGGGCGAACGGCGACGGGCGGGCCACCGGCAAGGTCGTGATGTACCGGCAACTCGGCAAGACCGGGCCCCGACTGCCGGCCGACGTCCCGCCGTACCTCACGCCGTGACGCCGCCCACCGGCCGGCCCTCGCCGCCCTCGGGCACCAGCCAGTGTCGACTGCGGGGGTCCTCGTAGGCGTCGATCCACTCGTTGGGTCGCCACATCCGTACGCCACGTGTCCGGATCCGGGGTTGCAGCCCGAGCATGGTCAGCGCCAACCCCAGCTCCGCCGTCGCCAGCAGGACCGCCGCGGTGCCGCCGACCGGGCCCAGCAAGCCGCCGGGTCGGGCCAGATCCCAGCCGACAGCGACGAGCGCCGCCACCGAGAGCAGGGTCAGCGTCGCGCCCGTTGCCCTCTCGGCCCGGTGCCGGTCGACCCGGTGCGCCCGGACGACGGGAACGACGACCGAGGCGGCGCGTCGACGCCAGTCCGCCTCAAGGCTGGCCCAGCGGCCCGGGTCGGTGGCCTTGGCCTCCAGGAAACGGTTGACGTCAGCTGCCTCGGCGGCGACCTCCCTGGCCCAGCACAACAGGGTCACCAGGTTCGACTCTCGGTCCAGTCCGCGCCGGAACGGATACACCTGCTGGCGCAGAGGAGCGGTGGCGAACCTCGGCTGCGCGGCCGGCTGACGCTGCAACGTGTGGAAGCAGGCCGGGTCGGTGGCGAGCCGCAGCAGTCGGTCGACCAGGGGTACGAGGGAAGGGTCGTCGGTGCCTGCGCCCTCGACGGTGCGCAGGCAGCGCCACAACGGCTCGACGAATCGTGGATCATCGGGCACGACGCCCACCAACCGGGTCACCATCAAGCGGCTGATGGAACTCTCTCCCAACCGTTCCACCAGCATCGTCACCACGTCGAGCAGCGTCTCGTGGGTGCCGCCGAGCGCGTCCGCCGCGTCCGCCTCGCCGGCGACCTTCGTCAGCCAGGTGAAGGCCAGGTCACGCGCGGCGTCGCGGATCGCCGCGCGCGGCGACGCCGTGGCGCTCAGCACCGCTGCCAGGGCGGGGAGCATCACCGGGGGCCTCGGGTCGCGCAGGGGTCCGGCCATCCGCTCCAGTACGGAGAATCCGACCGGGTTGAGGCAGTCCGCCCCGGCCAGGCAGGCGCAGGCGAGGGCCGGGTCGACGTCGGCCAGATCCTCGATGAAGCCGGTGACGAAGGCCTGGTCCGCAGTGGCGGTGTAGAAGAGCACCACTCGACGCCACTCGCGCTCCATCGCCCGCTCGCGCAGCAGTCGTAGGCCGTCGTCGCGTTGGCGCAGCAGTTCGGCGGCGACCAGGTGCTCCTGCAACGAGCGGTGCACGAACTCGTACTGCTCGTCGGCGACCCGGCTGAGCAGCCCAGACCGATCGATGATCTCGTCGACGAAGTCGCCGGAACGACCGTTGAGGTTCTGCCGCAGCCGATCTCCGGTCGCCGACACGAAGTCGACGAGCGCCAACCGGTCGAACGGCCCGAACCCCGGCGGGCCGAGCGCCGCCCGCAGCGCGAACTCCCGTAGAACTCGAAGCTTGTCGGCCTGATCGAACTCGTTCGCACCGCTGGAGAGGTCATCGGCCCGGAAACTGTGCCGGCCGAGCATCTCGTCGATCATCTCGTCGTACAGCCGCGCCGTCGAGTGTGCGATGGCGGGGAACTTCCGCCCCGCGTACAGGCCGACCGACATCGAGAGGACCAGCGGATTGCGGTGCATGCCCAACGTGCCCGAGGCGCGGAGCTGCTGCATGAACCGCTGCGGTCCGTCCACCTCCGGGAACCGATCCGGGAAGGCCCGCAGGTAGGCGAGGATCTCGGTGTCCCGCAGTGGTGCCAGCACATAGCTGCGGTGCGCACCGAGCCGCTCCGGCCGCCAGTCGTCGGCGATCCGCAGGAACGTGAGCCGTCGGCAGGTGATCACGATGCGGGCGTTGGCGGTCGGCAGCTCCGGCGTGTGGTCGTTGAGGAACCGGTACACCTCGTCCCGGACGGCCGAATACCTGGTGGGCGTCACCTCGTCCAGCCCGTCGAGCAGGACCACGCAGCGCCGCTGCTGCAACACCTGGGCGAAAAGCTGCTGGGCCTCCTCCTTGGTCAGCGCCAGCCCTTTCTGCGACCGCAGCATGGCAAGGATGTAGTCGGTCACCGTGCCCGGTTGCACGACGCCACGGAGCAGCCGCACCGGCACCAGGAACGGCACCTCACGGATTCGCCCGTCCCCACCGCGACCGTCGATGCCGCCGAGGGCCGCGATCCCGAACGCCTTCAGCGTGGTCGTCTTGCCGGACCCGGCGTCACCGAGAAGGACGACGTGGCTGTCCCGGTCGGCGATCCGCTCGCCGGCGTCGGCGGCCCGGTCCGGCTGCCCGTCCTCGGTGACGAACAGCGGCACCAGCGTCCGTTCGAGTCGGAGCGTCTCCGGCGCGGCCAGATAGGGGTTGTACACCCGGTGTTCCGTGATGAACCATCGGCGGTACCGCTCCTCGGGCGCGCCGCGCCGCAGCTGGCGCATCCGGAGCTTCGCCCAGCCCGAGACCACCACGATGGCCAGCAGGGTGCTCAGCAGCAACTCGCCCCGGTCCAGCCAGTCCCAGACCCGCAGCCACTCCAGCGCCATGTCCACACCGTCGATGGTGCGCTACCGCAGCTACCTGGCGTTGCGGCCGAGACTCGACTCGCCGAACGACCGGCATGATCCGTTCGACGGTGCGGGAATGGGGTGTCCGGGCCGCGTTGATACCCCCGACATATGTCATTTTGGGTTGATCTTGAGCTGGCTCACTGCCGGTCGGATTCGACTGGCGCGCCTGTCTGTGGTCGGTTTGTGCCGTGCGTAGAGTCGTCCGCGGCGTGTGAGGCGGCCACCAGGATTTCGTCGAGTTCGCGGTCGGTGAGACCTTCGTCTTCGAGCAGGCCGAGCAGCAGCACCGTCCGCGCGACGATCGCCGCGGTGTCGGGGGGCACCGGCGGACGCTCACCGAGCGCCGCCCACACCAGCGCCTCGGCCAGCACCGGGTCGACGTCGCGCCCGGTCGCGTCATAACGTTCCCGGACGGACGCCACGAACCGGATCACCAGCGCCCGATCCTGCCCCGCGACGAACCGCCGCCGTACCGCCACCAACAGCGCACCGGCGAGCAGGTCCGCGTACCGCAGCCAGTCCGATTCGGCAAAACGGCTCAGTCGCCGTTCGTGGCCGCGCAGCCGCCCGGCCAGCAGGCCGCGTAGCGCCGCTTGCGGGCCGGTCACCATCGTCGCTCCCTGACCATCGTGAGTGCTCTCCTGTGTGCGCGTGGCCCGGTCAGACGCCCCCGCCTGGTCACCAGCGCGCTCGCTGCCTGGCAACCGCAGGCGATCACTTCGGCGCTGCCGGCGACGCTGGCCCTGTCGTTGACGCTGTCGTGGTCGGCGGCGCTGTCGTGGCTGGCGTGCCGGGGCGGTGCTGCGGGCTCTCCGTCCAGTGCTGCCACCGAACGGTCGGTAGGTGCTGCCATTGAATGGTCGGTAGGTGCCGCCACAACCGGCCTGTCAGTGCCGCCACCGAACGCTCGATCCGGCAGCCGCCGACCGCGAGCCGGGCAGCGACCAGGTCCAATCGGGTGGATCGCCGCCGCGAAGTGCCGGGCCGCGACCACGTCCGCCACCTCCCGGGTACGCCGCAGCCGGTCCTCGGTCGCGCTCAACCGCCAGCGGACCCGGGCGGCCAGCGCGGCGGCCCGGTCCGCGTCGATCCGAGCAGCGTGCAGACCGGCGAGCAGGTCCCCCACCGAGCCTCCCGGCGACTCTCGATCGGCGGCCAAGCCGGCGTAGACCAGGCTCAGCGCCCGCCAGCACTCAGTGTGTGACCGCCTCCTGCCAGGGCAGCCGCCGACCGGGCGGCCCCGCCCCGTGCATCTGCGCGCCGGCCCGATCGGCAGCGGAGATGGTCGCCAGCCAGGCGGCACGTAGATCGGCCAGAGTGTCGGTGCTCATTCGCCCGCCTCGGCACTGGATTTGACCAGGAGAGCGAAACGCACATCTGTACAGGGGTAGTCGACACCGCACTCGCAGAGCCAGCGCCGCACCACCCGCGGCGGGTGAGCGAAGAGGACATCGTCGGCATCCTCGACGTCCTGATCGGACACGAGCCGGTGGCGTTGCTCGGCTGGGGCTGGGGCTGGGGC
>NZ_QGSZ01000106.1 GCF_003857055.1 Micromonospora inaquosa
GGTTAGGGCGCCGCCAGGAGTTCGCGTACCCCGCGCGGTCGCGTCCGCAGCAGGCCGGCGGCGCGGGTGGAGTCGAGGCGCACGTCCAGGGGGCGGACCAGGCCGCTGGCCGCGCTGGTGGTGGTCTTCAGCCCGGCCGGATCCAGGCCGTATCGCGCGGCCACCAGCAGGCCGAGCTCGGCCCGGCTGACCGCGTCCGGACCCGCCACGTTGAGCAGACCGGCGTACGACGAGGCGACCAGCTCCAGCACCGCGTCGGCCAGGTCGGCGACGTCGATCGGGCAGCGCAGTTCGTCGCTGAACAGGGTGGCCCGGCCCGCGAGCGCGTCCCGGCAGAGCTGGATCTGCTTGCTGCCCTCCCCCACGATCAGCGAGGTACGCACCAGGGCCGCGCCCGGGTCGATCGCCCGCACGGCCGTCTCGGCCGCGGCCTTCGCGGCACCGTACGCGTGCACCGGCGTGGGCGCTTCGTCATCGGCGTAGGGCATCGGGCGGCCGGCGTGCAGCGCGTCACTGGACACGTGCACCAGCCGGGCACCGACCTCGGCGGCGGCGACCGCCACGTGCGCGGCCCCGTCGGCGGTCACCGCCCAGTCGTCGTACCGATAGGGGGTCCCGACCACGGCGTCCGGCCGCACGTCGGCGACCAGCGCGCGCACGGCGACCCGATCGGTCACGTCCAGCCGCCGCGCCACGACACCCGGCACCGCGATCTCACCGGAGTGGAAGGTCCCCACCATCGACAAACCGAGGCGAACCCCGCGCCGACAAACCTCCCGCCCCAGTAACCCACTACCCCCAACGACAAGCACCCGCATCCCAGCCCACTCCCCCACCAACGATCAAGAGGTTTGCGTCATCTCGCCGGGCGATGATGACGCAAACCTCTTGATCAACCAAGCAAGGGCGGAGGGTGCAGTCAGACCGGGTCTGCTACCGGGGCTGCCGGGCCGGCGGTGCCGGTGTGGGCAGTCGCCGCCGGCTTGGGCTTGGCGTCGATGCCGGCCTCGGTGCGCTGCTGGGCGGTGATCGGGGTGGGGGCGCTGGTCAGCGGGTCGAAACCACCCCGGGTCTTCGGGAACGCGATGACCTCACGGATGGAGTCGGCACCGGCGAGCAGCATGCAGACCCGGTCCCAGCCGAAGGCGATGCCGCCGTGCGGCGGGGCGCCGTACTTGAACGCCTCCAGCAGGAAGCCGAACTTGTCCTGCGCCTCCTCCGGAGTGATGCCGAGCAGGTCGAAGACCCGCTTCTGCACGTCACCCCGGTGGATACGGATCGACCCGCCGCCGATCTCGTTGCCGTTGCAGACGATGTCGTACGCGTACGCCAGGGCGCGGTCCGGAGCCCCCTCGAACCGGTCGACCCACTCCGCGTTCGGCGAGGTGAACGGGTGGTGCACGGCCGTCCAGCCGCCGTCGTCCGTGCGCTCGAACATCGGCGCGTCGACCACCCAGCAGAACGCCCAGGCGCTCTCGTCGATCAGGCCGGACCGCTTGGCGATCTCGACCCGGGCCGCACCGAGCAGCTCCTGCGCCTCCCGGGTGGTGGCACTCGCGGCGAAGAAGACCGCGTCACCCGGCTTGGCGCCGACCGCGTCGGCCAGCCCGCCCAGGTGCTCGGCGGAGAGGTTCTTCGCCACCGGGCCGCGCGCCTCGCCGGTCTCGGCGTCCAGCACCACGTACGCCAGGCCGCGGGCGCCACGCGCCTTCGCCCAGTCCTGCCAGCCGTCCAACTCCTTACGGCTCTGCGCCGCGCCACCCGGCATCACCACCGCGCCGACGTAGCCGCCCGCGTCGATCGCCCCGGCGAACACCCGGAACTCGGTGCCGCGCAGGTACTCGGTCAGCTCGGTCAGCTCGACGCCGTAGCGCAGGTCCGGCTTGTCCGAGCCGTACCGGGCCATCGCGTCGTGCCAGGTGATCCGCGGGATCGGCTGGCTGATCTCGTGCCCGGCCAGGTCCTTCCAGAGCGCCGAGACGATCGCCTCGCCGAGGTCGATCACGTCGTCCTCGGTGACGAACGACATCTCGATGTCGAGCTGGGTGAACTCCGGCTGCCGGTCGGCGCGGAAGTCCTCGTCCCGGTAGCAGCGGGCGATCTGGTAGTACCGCTCCATGCCGCCGACCATGAGCAGCTGCTTGAACAGCTGCGGCGACTGCGGCAGCGCGTACCAGCTGCCGGGCTGCAGGCGCACCGGCACCAGGAAGTCGCGGGCGCCCTCCGGCGTCGAACGGGTCAGCGTCGGCGTCTCGATCTCCAGGAAGTCCCGCTCGTGCAGCACCCCCCGGGCGAGCTGGCTGGCGCGCGAGCGCAGCCGCAGCGCGTTCGCCGGGCCACTGCGGCGCAGGTCCAGGTAGCGGTACCGGAGGCGGATGTCGTCGCCGGCCTCGATCTGGTCGTCCACCGGCAGCGGCAGCGGCGCCGCCTCGGAGAGCACCTCCAGCTCGACGGCGGTCACCTCGACCTCACCGGTGGGCAGCTCCGGATTCTCGTTGCCGGCCGGCCGCCGGGTCACCTCGCCGACGACCTTCACGCAGAACTCGTTGCGCAGCGCGTGCGCGTCCTCCTCGCGGAACACCACCTGGACAACACCGGAGCCGTCGCGCAGGTCGACGAAGATGACCCCGCCGTGGTCGCGCCGGCGGGCCACCCAGCCGGCGAGCGTCACCGTCGAGCCGGCGTCCGCGGCGCGCAGGCTTCCGGCATTGTGGGTACGGATCACGGCTGGCAACTCCTCATCGTGGAACAGTCCTCACCCGCATTCTGTCAGGGCTGGCCGTCCCGCCTCCGGGCACCCGGCAGGCCGGCACGATTCGCTGGTGGGGTGGACCGGCGAACCCGACTCCTCGGGCAGCCGCGCCGGTTAACGTGGCGAAATGCGGCCCGTACCGAACTGGGCCGTCGTCACGGCGGCGGCGGCGCCCGTGCTGCTGGTGGCCGGTTGGACGGTTGCGGAGGCCCGACAGCCCGTCGGGTACGACCCGGTCCGGGACACCATCAGCGAGTTGGCGGGGCAGGAAGCCACCGACGCCTGGATCATGGTGGTGACCCTGGTGTTGCTCGGCTGCTGTTACCTGTCGGTCGCTGCCGTCCTGCACTCGGCCGGGTTGCCCAGCCGGTTCCTGCTCGCGATCGGTGGCGTGGCCACCATCGCGCTGGTCGCCTTTCCCCGGCCGCCGGTCGGTGGCTCGCTCAGTCACGGCATCGCGGCGACGGTGGCCGTCCTCGCCCTGGTGCTCTGGCCGGCCGGCTCGGCGCTGCGGCTGCCGCGCGCCCACGACACCGGGCACCCCACCCGACCGGAGCCGCCCTGGGCGTTCCGCCGGGCGGTGGGGCTGAGCGCCACGCTCGTGCTGCTCGCGCTCTTCGGCTGGTGCGCGTTCGAGGTGACCAGTGGGTCCCGCACCGGGCTCGCCGAGCGGGTGACGGCGGTGGCGGTCTCCCTCTGGCCGCTGCTGGCGGTCCTGTCCGCCCGGCGGGCGCACCTCGCCTGGTCGGCCGGCGGCACCGTAAGCGTCGGCCCGGACCTGCCGATCATCGGCGTCGTACCCCCGGATCCCCTCGGACCACCCGACGGGCCGGCTCCCGGGCGACCCGACCGGCTGCCGTGAGTTCGTCGCCGCAGGTTGGCGGGTTCGGTGGCGGTCAACGCGACGCGGGCCGCCGGAGAGTTCCGGCGGCCCGCGAACGGTGCGTGGATCAGAAGACGCTGACGCCGTAGCGGCTGAGCGCCTCGGTGACCGGCTGGAAGTAGGTCGTGCCACCGGTGCGGCAGTTGCCGCTACCACCGGAGGTCATACCCAGCGCGGTGCCGCCAGCGAAGAGCGAGCCGCCGCTGTCACCCGGCTCGGCACAGACGTTGGTGCGGATCAGGCCGGAGACCGAACCCTCGGCGTAGTTCACCGTGGCGTTGGTCGCGGTGACGGAGCCGGAACGCAGGCCGGTGGTGCTGCCGGAGCGCTGCACCGACTGGCCGACGGAGGCGTTGCCGGCGCCGGTGATGTCGCGGTAGCTGCCGTTGTAGAGGTAGACGTTGCCGGCGGCGTTGGCCGAGTTGCTGTGCCGCACGATGCCGTAGTCGTTGCCCGGGAAGCTGGTGCCGGTACGGGTGCCGATCAGCGCGGTCTGGCCGGAGTTCGAGTACCAGCTCGACGAGATGTTGGTGCAGTGCCCGGCGGTCAGGAAGTAGTAGGTGCTGCCGCTGCGC
The DNA here is from genome assembly GCF_003857055.1 of Micromonospora inaquosa. Taxonomy (GTDB): domain Bacteria; phylum Actinomycetota; class Actinomycetes; order Mycobacteriales; family Micromonosporaceae; genus Micromonospora; species Micromonospora inaquosa. Next base: position 4,211 of record NZ_QGSZ01000106.1, read on the forward strand.
ACGTTGAAGCCGAGCGAGCAGCGCCCGCCGCCACCGGCATAGATGGCCTGGCCACCGGAGATGCGGGTGCTCAGCACGCCGGCCTCGGCCTCGACCCGGACCGCGCCGTTGGCCCGCGCGGCGGCGGCCTTGACCCGCTCCAGCTTGGCCCCGGTGACGGTGCTGTCGACGGAGACGACGACCTGGTTGGTGACCGGGTCGCTCCACCAGGCGGTGCCCGGGATCTTGGCGGAGCGCTCCAGGTCGGCCGTGGCCCGGTTGAGCTCGGCGGCGCCGCGGCTGACGTAGCGGACGACGGCGCCGGCCTTGCTGGCCTTGCTGGCGGCGGCCGCGTCGGTCACCGTGACGACGGATTTGCCGCTGGCGTCGATGTACGAGCCGGCGGAGTGGTCGCCGAGTTCCGCGGCGATCGCGGCGGCGGCATCGGGGGACGCGGCTGGAGCGGCCTGAGCGGGCGCGCCGATGAGCGAGCCGACGACCAGGGTTCCGGAAACGGCGACTGTAGCCGCAACGCGGAATGAGGACCTCGTGGGTCGCATGTAACAACCTCCTGGGCGGGGGAGCGGGTCTCGCCGGGGGCGGCTGACCCGAGGGCAACCCGGCCGATCTGGGGAAACCGGCCGGCTGAGACTGAAGTATTCACATACTTAAGATCATTGACAAGGCTTGAATTCGTCCCAATTTACCGATCTTGATCGGTCACCTGGCCGCAACACCTCTGACGCGCCTGTGAACAGCCACCGTCACACCCAACCGCCGCTCGATCCACCCCGGGCGCGCACGACCATCGATGCCTGCCACACGGGGGCACCGCGCGGCGGGGCGGCACGGCACGGCACGGCGACGACCGTCGCACGGCAGAGGGCGCGATGGACGCGCCGCGTCAGGGGGTACGGCGACGAGCGCCGGGACCCGGGCTGGGAATCACGTCGCGTGGCCGATCCAGGTTGTGCCCGTCGGCGCAGCGCAGTTCGGCGCGCACCTCGGCGCCACAGTCGCGGTGCGTGACACTGAGCGGGGGACCCTCCGCGTCGGCGAGGTACCGGTCACCCCAGCCGAGGACGGCGACCAGCACCGGCCACAGATCCAGACCCTTCTCCGTCAGCCGGTACTCGTGGCGCAGCCGACTGCCGGGCTCCCGGTACGGCTCGCGACTCAGCACGCCCTGCTCCACCAGGCTCGCGAGCCGGTTGGTCAGCACCTGGCGCGGAATGCCGGTACGCACCCGCATGTCGTCGAAGCGACGTACGCCGGTGAACACCTCGCGGAGGACCACCAGCGTCCACCGCTCACCGAGGATCTCCATCGCGCGGGCGATGGTGCAGTTCTCCACTGACCAGTCCAGAGCCGCGGGTCGCATCGGACCAGGCTAGATCTCGTTGACAGACTCAGCAACCTGCTGCCAGGCTGCGTCCATGACGCAGACGCAGGAACCAGCGCGCAGCCGTACCTTCACCTGGGCGGACCCGTCGGTCAACGCGGCCCAGGTCGGTCGGCGCAGCGGCCTCGACATGCTCCGGGCGATGATCGCCGGCGAACTGGCCACGCCGCCGGTGATGCACCTTCTCGACATGACCCGGATGGAAGCCGACGAGGGCCGGATCGTCGTCGAACTGACCCCACAGGAGTTCCACTACAACCCGCTCGGCAGCGTCCACGGTGGCGTGCTCTCGACCCTGCTGGACACCGCCGCCGCGTGCGCCGTGCACACCACCCTGCCCGCCGGCGTCGGCTACACCTCGCTGGACCTCAACGTGAAGTTCCTCCGCCCGGTCACCATCGACAGCGGAACCCTGCGCTGCGAGGGCACGGTGCTGCAACGCGGCCGCCGCACGGCCCTGGCCGAGGCCCGGCTCACCGATGCCACCGCCCGCCTGATAGCCCACGCCACCAGCACCTGCCTCCTCCTCCCCCTCCCCTAACCCCTGCTGGGTTGATCAAGAGGTTTGCGTCAGAAAGCCGGTAACCGGTGACCGAAACCTCTTGATCAACAGCGCAAGGAGGGGGTG
>NZ_QGSZ01000267.1 GCF_003857055.1 Micromonospora inaquosa
GAGGTGGAGGGTGAAGGTGCAGCCCTGGGTGGGGGTGCTGGTGGCGCTGACCGTGCCGCCGTGGGCCTCGGTGAGCCGGCGCACGATGGCGAGGCCCAGGCCGCTGCCGCCGGTCTGCCGGCTGCGGGACTTCTCGGCCCGCCAGAAGCGGTCGAAGACCCGGGGCAGGTCCTCGGCGCTGATACCGCTGCCGGTGTCGGTCACGGAAACGATGACCTCGGCGTCGGTCGCGCTGGCGCTGATCGTCACGCGCCCGCCCGACGGGGTGTGCCGTACCGCGTTGGCGACCAGGTTGCCGACGACCTGGCGGAGCCGTACCGGGTCGGCGTCCACCTGCGGGTCGGCCCCGGTGCGTACCGCGATGGTGACGCCGACCCGGTTGGCCTGCGCTCGGTGCGCCTCCGCGACCTGGGCGAGCAGGTCGTTGAGGTAGACCCGTTCGCGGTGCAGCCGCAGCGCCCCCGCGTCGGCCTCGGCCAGGTCCTGCAGATCGGTGATCACGTGCTGGAGCAGGGTTGCCTCCTCCAACAGCGAGGAGAGCAGGCTGCGGTCGGGGGCCGCGACGCCATCCTCGACCGCTTCGAGCCAACCCCGGATGTTGCTCACCGGCGTACGCATCTCGTGGGCGATGTCGCTGACCATGGCCCGGCGCAGCTGCTCCAGCCGCTCACGCCGTTCGGCCATGTCGTTGAAGACCTCGGCCAGCCGGGCGATCTCATCCCGTCCGGTGACGCGGACCCGGGCGGAGCCGTCGCCGTCGCGCATCCGTTGCGCCGCCCCGGTCAGGGCGTGCAGTGGGCGGGTCAGCCGGATGCCGGCGAGGACGGTGAAGCCGATCGTCACCAGCAGGACGAGACCGGCGACCGCGACGATGCGGGTCTGGTTGGCGGGGGAGAGGTCGAAGGTGGTCGAGGGGCGACCGCCCGGGTCGGTGACGAAGAGGGTCGCGGCCGGGGCGACGTACGGGAGGAGTTGTTCGCGTCGGCTGGTGCCGACGCAGGCGTTGACCGCCCGGTTGTGCTCCTGGTCGACGCCGGCCGCGCTGCGGGAGTCGGGTGCGCTGGCCGCCGGCTGCCTCGTCCAGGTCCAGTCCAGGTGCACCTGTACGGCGGGCAGGCGTCGCCGGGCCAGGCAGGTGTTCACCAGGGCGTTGAGCTGAGCGAGCGCCTTGCCTTCGGTGGCTGTGCGGGCTGCCAGGGCCGCTCTCGACTGGGCGCAGAGGGCACTGTCGGTGAGGTCGGTGCCGGGGGTGTCGATCCGTGGTCGACCGGTGGGCCCGTCCACGACGGTGGCGTCGATCGTCGCCCGGAGCCGTAGACACCGGACCGCCTCGTCCGCCTTGTCGCGCAGCGCGGTGCGCTCCTCGGCTGGGAGCAGGTACGGCCCGGTGGTGCGCGGGTCGATGCGGTTGGTGCCACTGTCAGCGCTGCTCGGGGCGGTGCCGGCCATCAGGGCGGTGTTGACGGCGAGCGCGTCGACGGTTGCGGACGATGTCGTCGGCAACGAGCCCGCGCCGGGCGCCGAGTCCGCGATCGGCGCACCGGTTTCGGTGGTCAGGGCGATCCGCCGGCCGACGTCCTGCGCGAGCGGCCGAAGGGCGGCGTCGACCCCGTCCCAGGTCGGGTGGGTCGCCGCGTACGCGAGCAGGGTGTCGTAGATGCGGGCGTCGTCGGCGAGCGCCTGCCCCTGCTCCTGCCGGATCGCCCCGGTGGTGGTGCGGACGGCCAGCCACGCGGTCGCCGCGATCGAGCCGACGGCGATGAGGACGGCCAGCGCCAGCAGCCGCAGCAGCAGGCTGCGGCGCAGCGGAACCTCAGCCGACACGGGGTGACTCTTCGACCAGCTTGTAACCGACGCCGTACACGGTGACCAGCCGGGCCGGCTTGCGCGGGTTCGGTTCGATCTTCCGGCGGAGGTTCATGACGTGCACGTCGACGGTCCGGTTGGTGATGTACCTGTCGAACCCGTGCAAATAGCCCAGGAGTTGGTCGCGGGTGAACGCCCGCGCGGGCTGGGCGGCCATCGCCTGAAGCAGCTGGAACTCGCCGGGTGTGCAGTCGACGAGGCGGCCGTCGCTGCGCACCTCGTGGCGGACCGGGTCGACGTGCACGGCGCCGACCCGCAGCACCGGGTCCGTTGGCGTCCGCTGCCCCCGGCGCAGCAGGCTGCGGGCCCGAGCGACCAGCTCACGAGGGCTGTACGGCTTCGTCATGTAGTCGTCGGCGCCCAGGTCGAGGCCGAGCAGCAGGTCGTCCTCGGTCGACCGGGCGGTCAGCATCAGCACCGGCAGGTCGGACTCCCGGCGCAGGATGCGACAGACGTCCAGGCCGTCGACCTTCGGCATCATCACGTCGAGCACGAGCAGCGCCGGTGGCCGCTGCCGGATCTGCTCCAGGGCGGCCCGACCGTCGGCCACCACCACCACCTCGTGCCCCTCGCGTTCCAGGTACCGACGGGCCAACTCCGCCTGCTTCTGGTCGTCCTCGGCTATCAGCACGTACGCACACACGGCAGCGACTGTACGTGGCCCGGCGGGCTCCGACGACGCCGCTGAGCTGGGGCTATCGGATGACGACCGGTTCCTGACAGGTCTCTGACACGGGGGCGTGAAGCTCCCCGTCATGACCAACTCAACCCACCGACTGGCCGCCGGGCTCGCCGCGGTCACCCTGCTCGCCGTCGCCCTCACCGGCTGCGGCGGCGGAGCCGACAAGGAGACCGCCGGCGGCGAGGTCGCGTCGCTCACCACCCCGGCCGCCCCGACGAGCGCGACCCCCGCCGGCGGTGCCGACAACGGTCGGCCGCAGCTTCGCCTGGACACGACGGACGAGGAGGAAATGCAGATCTGGGAGACGTACAAGATCTGTCTGCACGAGCACGGGGTGCAGAAGAACGAGGGCCGTTCCGCTGGCGCGACGGGGACCGGCACCGGCCTGTCCCTCGACCAGAGCGGGGAGCCGAAGGCGGCGTACGTGGCGTGCGCCAACAAGCTGCCGCTCCAGCCGCCGGAGCTGGACCGGGAGAAGAACCCGAACTTCGCGAGCCAGTGGAACGACTACGTCCAGTGCCTGCGGGGGCGCGGCCTGAAGATCCATTCGCTGCCGGACAACTCCGGCTGGACCTACGACGACGGTGTCGCCGACCCGACCAACGGCCTCGACGATGTCGCCCGCGCCAAGGCCGACAAGGACTGCACCCAGGAGGAATTCGGTGCCAAGAAGTAAATCGGCCGACGGGCCTGGCCGGCTGACGACTCGGCGTACGGCGATCGTGGTGGCGGCGGTGACCCTGGTGGTCGCCGTCGGCGCCGGTGTTGGGGCGCTGGCCTTGCGGCGTCACCCCGGCGGTGACGTCGCGAGTGCCCCACCGCCGGTGACGACGACGAAGGTGACCCGGGCCGACCTGTCCGACACCCGCTCGGTCGGTGGGACGCTCGGCTTCGGCCCGGAGCGGCTGGTGAAGGGTGCCGGGGAGGGCGTCGTCACCCGGCTGCCGAAGGTGGGCGACACGGTGACCCGGGGCAAGCCCCTCTACTGGGTCAACGACCGGCCGGTGCCGGTGCTGTTCGGCGGGGTGCCGCTGTTCCGCACGCTCGACAAGCCAGGTCTGGTGGGCAGCGACGTACGGATCGTGTCGGACAACCTGAAGGCGCTGGGCTACCGGGTCGGGTCGCAGCCGTCCCGGGGCAAGGACGGCGCGAAGATCCCCACCGGTCAGGCCCTGCTCACCGAGGTCCTGGTCACGGCGATCAAGAAGTGGCAGAAGGACCTCGGCGTGGAACCCACCGGGATGATCGCGGTCGGGCAGGTCACTGTGCTGACCGGGCCGGTCCGGGTCAGCACCGTGACGGCTCTCCCCGGTGATCCGGTCGCCGGTGAGCTGCTGGCCGTCAGCGAGAAGGTGAAGCTGGTCACCGTACCGGTCGCGGCCACCGACGTGGGCGCCGTCAAGGTGGGCGGGAACGCGGCCATCGTGCTGCCCGACGGCTCCGAGATCACGGCCAAGGTCGCCTCGATCTCCCAGACGGTGCGCGGCGGCGGATTGGACGGCGGCACCGGGCAGGGCAGCCCACCGACGGTGGATGTGCTCGTCGCGCCGACCCGGGCGGCGGACGTGGCCAAGCTGGACGCGGCCGCGGTCCAGGTCCGGTTCACCACCGCCGTGCACAAGAACGTGCTCGCGGTGCCGGTCGGCGCGCTGGTGGCGCTCCGCGAGGGCGGGCACGCGCTGCAACTGCCCGACGGCGGTCTGGTGGCCGTGCAGACCGGGATGTTCGCCCGGGGTCTGGTCGAGATCAGCGGCACCGGCGTGACCGAGGGGCTCGACGTGGTGACGGCATCGTGATCGCCGACCCGGTGCTGGCCGTCGAGGGGGTGAGCAGGACGTATCCCGGTGGGGTGACCGCACTGGACGACGTCTCACTGACCGTGCGCGCTGGCGAGATGCTGGCCATCGTCGGGCCATCCGGGTCCGGCAAGTCCACACTGCTGAACATCATGGGCACCCTCGACCTGCCGACCAGCGGGCGCCTGCGCATCGCCGGGCAGGAGGTCACCGCCCTCTCCGACCGTCGACTCTCCGCGCTGCGGGGCCGCTGGCTCGGCTTCGTCTTCCAGCAGTTTCACCTCTCCGACGGGTTGGACGCCGCCGAGAACGTCGCCACCGGACTGCTCTACGCCGCGGTGCCCCGCCGTCGTCGCCGCCGCACCGCGATCGAGGCGTTGGCCCGGGTCGGTCTGGCACATCGGGTCGACCACCTGCCGCATCAGCTCTCCGGCGGGGAGCGGCAGCGGGTGGCGATCGCCCGGGCACTCGTCAACGAGCCGGCGCTGGTGCTGGCCGACGAGCCGACCGGTGCCCTCGACACCGTCAACGGCGAGGCGGTCCTGGCGCTGCTCATGGACCTGAACGCGGAAGGGACCACCATCGCCGTGATCACCCACGACCGGGATCTCGCCGCCCGTACGCCTCGTCAGGTGGAGATCCGCGACGGCCGGATCGTCGCCGACACCCCTACCGGGGGTACGGCATGAGCGCGTCCCCGGGTGACACCCGGTCGACCCGGCTCGCCCCGACCGACGTACTCCGGCTCGGTCTGCTCGGGCTGACCACGCGCCGGATGCGGGCGGTCCTCTCCGCTCTGGGCATCTCCATCGGCATCGCCACCTTGGTCGTCGTGGTGGGCATTCCGGCGTCCAGTCAACGCGACCTGATGAAGCAGCTCTCCGCCCTCGGCACCAACCTGCTGCGCGCCGAGCCTGTACCGGATCAGAATCCGCCGGCGCTCCTGCCCGAGGACGCCGCCGCCATGGCGTCGCGGATCGGGCCGGTCGAGATGGCGAGCGCGGTCGCGAACACCCACACCGCCGTGCGCCGCAACGACCTGCTGGACAGGTACGACACGTCCGGGCTGACTGTGCTCGCCGCCCAGCCGGACCTGTTGGGGACGGTCAACGGCCACATCCGCAGCGGCCGGGCCCTTGACGCCGGGACGGCCGGGCTGCCGACCGTGGTCCTCGGCTACGTCGCGGCGAGCCGGCTCGGCTTCGCCACGGTGGACCCCCAGCAGCCGCCCCAGGTCTTCATCGGTGAGCGCTGGTTCACTGTGATCGGCATCCTGGAGCCGCTGCCGCTCTCCCCGGATCTGGACCGGTCGGTGTTGGTCGGGTGGGATGCCGCCAAGGCCATGCTCGGCTTCGACGGTCATCCCACGGTCCTCTACCTGCGGGCCAGGGAGGACGCGTTGGAGGACGTCCGTGCCGTGCTGCCGGCCACCCTCAATCCGCAGTTGCCCGGGTTGGTCCAGGTCAGCCGCCCCTCCGACGCACTGGCCGCGAAGCGGGCCACGGAGAACAGCTTCTCCGGGCTGTTCCTCGGCCTGGCGGCGGTGGCGCTGCTGGTCGGCGGGATCGGCGTGGCCAACACGATGGTCATCTCGGTGCTGGAGCGCCGTCGGGAGATCGGCCTGCGCCGGGCGCTCGGCGCGAACCGCGGTCAGATCAGGGTGCAGTTCCTCACCGAGTCAGTGCTGCTCAGCGTGCTCGGAGGGGCAGCGGGGGCGGTCCTCGGGGTGCTCGCGACGGTCGGTTACGCCAGCTACCAGGGCTGGCCACCCACGATTCCGCTGACCGCCGTGGCCGGCGGGATCGCGGGCGCGTTGCTCGTGGGCGTGGTCGCCGGCGTCTACCCCTCGATCCGAGCCGCCCGCCTAACCCCCAC
>NZ_QGSZ01000279.1 GCF_003857055.1 Micromonospora inaquosa
GACAATTCGGTCGCGGGGGCAGACGGCACAAGTGCAGCTGGGTATCGGTGTCCCATGCGACGGGACTGACACGCCGAGTTCCTAGTACTCCAACTGTGGACTATCGGGGAAAGTACTGATGGCCGCCGAGGACGACCTGGACCAGGTGGCGGACCGACTCGACCGGGCGGCGGGTCGTGCTGCGGACTCAGTGCGGACTGAGAGTGTTGGTCCGGACCTCGACGCGGTTCGCCCGGGTCGTCGGCAGCATGGCTGACCAGGGAAAACGGCTGGTGGGGCGGGCGGGACTCGAACCCGCGACCGAGGGATTATGAGTTAGACGCCAGCCAGGCTTGATGGTGATCGGCAATCGGCAGGTGTGTCTATCTGTCCAGGTGGACATGCCTGCCGCTCCTCGGCTGTACGCGCACGTGTCACGGCGTCCAAAGACGTCCGGGCTCACAGCGGGCTCACGGTTTGGCGGGCTCCGCTTCGGACCCAAATCCTCGACTACCCGAACAAGTTCCGCACCACCACGGAGCCCGTCGGCGTGCCTGGCGTTGTTTGGCCGGGGCTGCGGTTGCTGGCCCTCGATCATGGCCGGCCACGGCTGGCCGCTGCAAGGCCCGCTGTCCCAGCCGTTCAGTGCCTCGCAGGTATCGCCGGATGGGCCTGTACGGGTCGGCGCCGATCGGCCGGCCCGCCGGATCGGGCCAAGGATTTTTCCCAGAGCTCGTGTATGCCTTCCGCACAGAATCGGGTCACTGCGAGTTAGCGCGCGTCGCAGCAACGACCAGCAGCATCCAATGCTGTTAGACACTCACCCCGGGCGACGGGGACACGTCAGCGGCGGCGGGCTCAAAAAGCAGGACCTGCCGATCCACAAACGTGGGGCAGGTCCGCCTTCCGACCGTAGCACCCGCTGACCGCGCCCAAGTTCGGCCCGGCAGACCCCCGGTGATAGCGGCGTGCCTTCGCGCAGCTTCGTCGTTGACGTTGACCTGCACTCGGGCGGGAGGCCGCGGGTGCGGTTGCTGACCCTCGATCCTGACCGGCAGCGGCTGGCCCCGCAAGGCCCACCGACGCAGCCGCGTCTGCGCGTCGTACGGAGCGTGGGTGGGCCTGTGCGGGGCTGCGCCGATCGGCCGGCCGGGCGGATCGGGCCAGCACCGCCCACCCGGCCGTTCCCGCGCCGGGTAGGGCGTCCTTTTGGTTTGGAAGGACGTTCTCTGTAATGACGACCACTCTGTTGTCCCGACCCGGATCGGACGAAATCAGCATCGCCGAGGCCACAGCCTCTGCGGACCCTGCGGGCCCTACACTCCGGGCCCAGTACCTCGACCCTCGTGACCTGGTCGATAACCCGCGTAACCTCCGCACGGACGTCGGTGACCTGAGCGACCTGACTGCCTCGATGACGGTTGTAGGAGTCCTCTGCCCGTTGGTAGCCATCCCGGCTCCGGACCAGCCGAACGCGTTTCAGTTGATCATCGGGCATCGCCGGAAGTACGCGGCGATCGAGCTCGGCATGGAGCATGTGCCGGTATGGGTCGCTTCCGACGAGGGCGCGGCGGCGCAGATCGTCGCGCAGCTTGCCGAGAACGGCCACCGGGTGGGGCTGACCCCCACCGAGGAGGCTGAGGCGTTCCACCAGCTGACGTTGCTGGACTGGTCGCCCGAGCAGATCGCCACGGTGCGGGCGATCCCGACGGCCAAGGTGAAGCAGACCTTGAAGCTGCGGGAGTTGCCACAGGCGGCGCGCGGAGCCGCCGACGCCGGCACCCTGACACTGGAAGACGCCTCCGCGCTCACCGAATTCACCGAGGATCCGGCTGCCCTGGATCGAATCCTGAAGGGCACCGGGTCGGGTTGGGGATTCCGGCACGCCATCGCCGCCGAGCGCTCGAAGCGGACCTTCGCGGCGGCGAAGGAGCGGGCGAAGGCGGAGTTGGTGCTCGCCGGGGTGAAGGTGACGTCCAAGCCGAAGGGCTACCCCTACAGCGGTACGGCCGTGGCCGCCACGCAGCTCGCCGACGCCAACGGCAACCCGCTCGCCCCAGAGATGTTTCCCACGTTGGCGGGGCTCGCAGCGTTCGTTGAGAAGATCGGCGACCATGCCCAGACGACTTTCTACTGTGCGGAGCCGGACCGGCATGGCTACCAGCGCCTGAGCTACGGCAGTCGTCGGGGCGTCACGGAAGAAGAACGTGCCCGCCGGGAGGCAGCCGAGCAGGCCCGCGCCGAGTACCTCGCCGGTCTGACAGTCGCGGCGGAGGTACGGCGGGAGTTCTACCGCACCGCATACGGGTCGGCGCGGGCGGTGAAGCGGCTCTTCCTGGAGGCGCTTCGGGCCACCGTCGTGGACGGGCTGCGGTTCCACGACGTCGACGGCCTGTACGCAACTCTTGGTGGCGTAGACGGTGCCGCAGCCGCGATGGCTCGGGAGGACAAGCTGCGCCGCTGCCTGGTGGCGCAGTGGATCTGCGTCCAGGAACGCAACCTCGGCTACGCGGCCCGCGACGAGACATGGGCGTTGGATGACGAGGCGGCCGTGGCGTGGCTCGACCAGCTCGTCGCCGACGGCTACACCCTCTCCGAGACGGAGACGACGCTGCGGGACTCGCTCGGCCGTGACCCGCAGGACGAGCTGCCCAACGACGAAGACACCGACGAGTCCACGGCCGCAGACGCCGAGGATCCCGACTTCGCCGATGTCGATGCGGAGACCGAGCAGGCCGACGGCGTCGCTGCGGACGACGACGTGCTCGCCGCACCACACACCGCGCAGGAGCCCGAGCCCGAGGCAACGGGCCCCGAGGCCGATGACCTCTCGGACGCCGATGAACTGGCCGACGTCGAGGAGCAGACCTTTGACGACGAGCCCGTGAGCGGCGAGTCCTGATCTGAAGATCCGCTATCGGCGGGGGTCCACGCATTGCGCGTAGGCCCCCGCCGACTCGCGTGCCAACCCGACACCGCAGCGGAGCGAGGTCACTCACCGCGCCAGCTCTCGACATTTCCGATTGGAGCCCCGTGTCCACTGACGCCGACTTGGTGTCCGAGGTCGATGACCCTGAGCGCCGTCTGGCGCTGATCCGCCAGCGGGAGATCCTGCTGGCGTTCGAGGAGTACGGACCCGGCTATCACCGGGTCACCGGCGACGGCTGCCGGTACGTCGCCGAGATCGTCAACGCCACCCCCGCCGAGTGGGAGTGGATCTACGCCCATGCCCGGACCCATCCCGAGGTGCTGATCCAGGCTGGGCCGGCCCGCAACCCCGTGCAGTGGCGACAGCTGCGCCGCGAGCAGGGCGAAGCGGCGTTCCGCGCCGCCGACGCCGCGTTCACCGCCGGCGACACCCAAGCCGCCCTTGACCTCCTCGACGAGGCCCACGCGCTCGGCGCCATCGGACCCGAGCAGTGGGAGCGACTACGCCTAGCCGTCATAACCACCGCTGACGGGGCCCGCTGACTCCCTCAACGAAGTCCCCACCCCCCGACTCTCCTCGAAGGGACCCATCCCTCATGTCTTCGATGATCACTGTTCCGGCGCACCGCAACATCGACCTCGACCAGCTACGCCGCATGCTCACCGACCAGTCCACCCGGGCCCTGGACGTCAAGGCCGGCGCCGGGCGGATGCGCGCCGTCGCCGGCAACCTCGTCCTGGACGGCACCGAGCCGCAACTCGGCCCGGAGGGGGTGACGATGACCTCCGGCACGTACACAGTCAACGACGTCGCCACCGCCGGCCTCGCCGACAAGCTCGGCATCCCCGTCGCGTACCTACGGCGCCTCGCCGCCGAACACCCCGACCTGTTCGACGACAACGTCAACGGTTGGCTTGCCCGCGACCCCCGCAGCTTCCTCATCCGCTGCCTGCGCAACGACACTGGCGGCGGCATTGTGCGAGCGGTCCTGTCCGACCGATACAACCGCATCGACAACCTCGATGTCCTTTTCGCCGCTCTCGACGGGATCCGGCGCGCGAACGTGCGGGTCCAGTTCGCCGGCTGCGACTTGACCGACCGGCGGATGTACCTGCGGGTCTACTCCCCTCAGGTGCAGGTCGCCGCGCCCCGCCTGCTGGCCCGCTACCGGTCCCCGTTCGACGGCCGGGCCGGCTCCGAACTGCCGATCGTCTCAGCCGGGTTCCTGATCTCGAACTCGGAGACCGGGGCGGGTGCGTTCAGCATCGCTCCGTGGGTGCGCTTCGAGGTGTGCCGCAACGGCATGGTCATCCGCCGCAACGCCCTGCGTCGTACCCACATCGGCTCCCGCATGACCGGCTCAGACGGGGTCGTCACCGCCTCCGAGGAGACCACCCGCCGCACCCTCGACCTGATCACCTCCCGCACCACCGACGCGGTCACCGCCTTCCTCGACGCCGACTACATCGCCGAGGTTCTGCGCGAGCTCGACACCGCCGCCGGCACCCCCGTCACCGACCCCAACGCCACCCTCAAGATCGTCGGGCAGCGCTTGAAGTACTCCGAGGAGCAGCAACGCGACATCCTCGCCCACTTCATCGCCGGTGCCGACCCCACCGCCGGTGGGGTCATGCACGCCGTCACCTCCGTCGCCCAGACCCTTTCCGACGCTGATGCCGCCCACGGTCTCGAGGCCACGGCCGTCCAGGCCCTGCACCTCGCCGCCACCACCGCCTGAAACCACCTCTCTCGCACATTCGCGCGCCCGGACCCATTCGCAGGTCCGGGCGCGCGCCGTGTACTCGCCCAGGAGCCATCCTCATGAACCACACATCTCCTCGCTCCCGATCCGACGACGCCCGACAGCAGGACACGGAGCCGTTCGTGATCATGGATTGGATGCAGTTCCGTCTCGCCGTCGGCGCGGCCCTGGCGCACGGTCCTGCCCGCGTCGACCGAATCCTGTTCACCACGGACGGACCTGCGCTGCTCACCGTGGTCGGCGACGACGGGGCCGTGTATCAGCTGACCTACGACGTCAACCGGGCGCGTACGTGGGTCATCGCTGTCCAGGCACCCGGCGAGGTCCGGCGGCCGGTTCGCGGCGCGGCCTGCGATGAGGTCGGGTTCCGTCTCGCCGGCGGCCACCCGCACCTGGTCTACGAACTCCTCGCCCGCGCCCACCACCCGACGACCATCGTCCGCGGCACCCTGGCGGACTTCCCTGCGCAGGGGCCGCGGTGACTCCCCTCGACAGCTACCGCGATGCCGTTGGCGAGAGAGGGCGGGTCCGGTGAGCGTCGACCTGGAGGCCGTCGCGCACCTGGCGAGCCGCGACCGGCGACTGGCCCGCCAGGTCCTCTCCGCCCAGCAGGCCCAGGCCGCCGAGGAAGCGAGGATCGCCGCCGCTGACGCCGCGATGCAGCGTCAACTCCAGGCAGCAGAGCGGCGGCAGCACCTCGCCGCCCAGACCCGCGCCACCCAGCGCCGCGAGGCCGAGGAGAGAGCCGCCGATCAGCGGGCCCGCCGCGAGGCCCGCGCCCGCGCCGCCCGGCAGCGGGCAGCGCGTTGGCGGCACCGAGCCGCTTCGCTCGTCGGGTACGTGCGGGGGCACGCCGATGACGTCTACGCCGCCACCATGTACCTGCTGGCCGTCGGTGGCGCCGTCTACGGACAGATCACCGCAGCCCAAGCCCGCGGCTGGCCGATGCTCGCTGGGATCGTCGTCGCCGTCGCGATCGAGGGTCTGGCACTGGTTATGGCGCTGACCGCGCAGAAGATGCGCCTCGCTGGGGAAGCCGCCCGCACCCCACGCGCCCTGACCTGGCTCTGCGCCGCTATCGCCGCCGGCATCAACTACCTCGGCCACCAACATGCCAGCCGCGTCGGCGCCGGGCTCCTCGCCGTCCTGTCCCTCGCCGGGATCGTGGTCTGGGAGATCCGCAGCGGTGCCCGACACCGCGTCGAACTGCGCCGCCGCAGGCTCCTACCCGATCCGCCGGCCGCGTTCGGCTGGCGCCGCTGGCTCCGATACCTGCCCAGCACCGCCGCAGCCTGGTCCGTCGATGTCCGCGACCGTGTCAGTCCCCGCGCCGCCTACCTGCTGCGGAGGGCCGCAGCCGAACGACAGGCCCGGCGGACTGCCGCGAGGCGCAACCAGATCCGCCGGCTGGCACGCCGCACGGTCCGCGTCGCATCCCGGCGGGGTGACACCGGCGCGGTCCTCGCATCTCTGACCTGGCTCGCCGAACACGGCACCAGC
>NZ_QGSZ01000212.1 GCF_003857055.1 Micromonospora inaquosa
GGCGTGGGTCGGGGTTCCGGCGTCGGCGCCGGGCCGGGCGGGTACGGACCAGGGGCCGGCGCGGGTTCCGGTTCCGGTGGCGGCGGCTGCGTCGGCCCGGGGCCGGGTGGTGTGGGCTCCGGCTCCGGAGTCGACGGCGTCGAGGGTTGGGCCGGCTCGGTACCCACCGGCGCGGATCGGTAGACGGCGGGTGAGCTCTCCCGAAGGTCCGGGCTGCCCAGGGTGCCGGCCGTGCCCCGGCTGCCGCTCGGAACCGTGGCGCTGGCCCGGGCCGACCGGGGGGAGCCGCTCCGCTGCCCCGGCAACGACGTGTCGGCTGGGCTGGCCGAGCCGGCCGCCCGGTAGGTGGTCGCGGTGACCGGAGCGCTGGCCGGCAGGTCGCCGCGGAGAGCCTTGGCGGTCACCACGCTGGCGCGGGCGCGTACCGGCGTGGAGATCTGCTCCGGGCGCGCGTCGACCGCGGCCCCGGCGTCGGACCCGACGATGTCCGCGGCGGCGTCCTTGCCGTCGGGAGCGGCGTCGGTGCTGGCGGGTACGTCGTCGACATCGGCGGGCACGTCGTCATCGGCGTCGGTCGAGGCGTTCGCGACGACCGGGCGGCCAGCGTCGCTGTCGGTCGGGCCAGCGTCGCTGTCGGCGGAGCCGGCGTCGGTCGGGCTGGCGTCGCCGTCGGTCGGGCTGGCGTCGGCCGGGCTGGCGTCGCCGTCGGTCGGGCTGGCGTCGCCGTCGGTCGGGCTGGCGTCGCCGTCGGCCGGGCTGGTGTCGGCCGGGCTGGTGTCAGCCGGGCTGGTCGCTGCCGCGCTGGTGGCGTTGGCGGCCACCGGGTCGGCGGTGTCCGGCCCTGGTCGGCCGGCCTGGTCGACCAGGGGGTCGACAGTCTCCGCCGGATCTCTCTGCTCGGCCATTTCCGCCCTCCGCGCCATGCTCGCACCCGGACCCGTGACGTCGAGTCGGATGTGCCTGGATGTCACGGTGCCACAGATCTCCCCAAGCGGACAGCCGGAGCGGGTCGTGGCGGATCAGCCCGCGGTGCTGGCGCTGGTGGTCGAGCTGGCACCGCCTGTCGCGCTCGCGCTGGCCTTCGGCGTCGTCGTCGGCGTCGTCGTCGGAGGCACGCTGTTCGGCGCGCTGGGCGGTGCCGGGGGCAGGGTCGTCGGAGTGGTCGGCGGCTTCGTCGTGGTGCCGCCGGTCGGGGTGGTCGTCGGGGTGGTCGGCGGCTTCGTCGTGGCACCGCCGGTCGGGGTGGTCGTCGGCGTCGGCGTCGTCGTCGGCGTGGTGGTCGGCTTCGTGGTCGGCGTCGTCGTCGGGGTGGTGGTCTTCGTCGGCTTTGGCGTCGGGGTGGTGGTCTTGGTGGGCTTCGGGGTGGGCGTCGGCTTCGCGGGCGAGACGGGCGTGGTCGGACTGGTCACGACCGGTGCCGGCACCGCGCCGATCACCCGGGTGGCCGCGTACAGCCGGGACCAGCGGACGACCGAGATCTTGACGACGTCGCCGGTGGTGGGCGCCTGCACCATCTTGCCGTTGCCGATGTACATGCCGACGTGGTGGATCGTCGTCCAGCTGCTGCCCGAGGCGAAGAAGAGCAGGTCGCCGGGGAGCAGCGCGCTCTGCGGAACGGTACGACCCCTGGTGGCGGCGTACTGGTCGCGGGAGACCCGGGGCAGGTCGAAGTAGCGGGCGCCCGGGGATCGGTACGCCGCCCACATCAGGCCGGAGCAGTCGAACTCGTCCGGCCCCTCCTCGGACCACTTGTACGGGTCGCCGAGCTGGGCGAGCGCGTACCGGACCGCGGCCAGGGCCCGGGGGTGCGCGGCCATGCCGCTGATGCTCTGGTTGGAGACGTAGCCGGCGCCGACCTGCTGCTCGGCGGCTTCCTGCTGGCGCTCGATCTCGATCAGCGCGGCGGCGTTGTCCCGGCGCAGCTTGAGCAGGCTCGCCTCGGCGGCGCGGAGCGCCGTCTCACCAGTGGTGAACTCCACCTCGGCGGCGGCGAGCAGGTCCTTGGCCTCGCTGTGCTTCTGGTACGCGGCCTGCTCAGCGGCGCGGGCCCGGGACAGCTCCCCGGCCACCCCGGTGGTGCCGCCGTCGACCTTCTCGCCACGGGTGATCGCCTGCAGGCGGCTCAGCCCGCGGATGTCCTGGGCGAGTTCGCCCGGCGGCAGTGCGGCAGCCGCCTTGATGGCCTCGGCGGCGGCGGTGTCGGCGGTCTGCTGGGCCCGGAGCAGGGCGTCCTGTGCGGTCGCCAGCGCCTTGCCGGCCGCGTCGAGCTGCGCCTGGGCGTCGACGCGTTTCTGCCGGCTCAGCAGTAACGCCTCGCCGAGCGTGCCGACCTGGACCTCGCCCGCGGCGATCGCGGTGGCCAGCGGGCCCGTGCCGATGTTGACCACCGGCGGGGCGGGCACGCCGGCGACCGGTGCGCCGCCGGGCAGCTGAAGCGAGCCGGTGACCGCCGGGCGTGAGCCGGTGTCCGGCACCGTGGTCGGCACGCCGGGCTCCGCGTACGCGGGGGTGGCCAGCACGGCCGCGGCGATCGCGCCGAGCAGGGCGGCCCAGAGCTTCGGACGCAGCACCGGCGAGATCACCGGGCTCCGTCGTCGCTGCCGTCGCCCGCGCCCGCTGTAGACCATGCCGCTCCCCGTCCAACTGCTCGTCGCCGCGCTCGGTGGGCGCGACCGCCGGGACGGTACCAGTGTGTGTGTTCCGCCCCACCTTGTTACTACCGCACCTCGCCACTCATGTCGATGCGTTGGCGGGTTACGGGAGGCTGAGAGTCTGGTGAAGTGGGTCGCTGCCGTCGACCGTGCCGCCGGGCCCGTCGGGGCCGCGACGTACGCTCGATCCGGACCGCAGGTGGAAGGGACGTGCCATGGACGCCGGACTCAAGCGTGAGCTCGAAGCGAAGGTGTACGCCGGTGAGCGGCTGACCCGTGAGGATGGGGTCGCCCTCTACGAGAGCGACGACCTGACCTGGCTGGGGCGGTTGGCGCACCACAAGCGCACCGAGCTGAACGGCGACCGGGTGATGTTCAACGTCAACCGGCACCTCAACCTGACCAACGTCTGTTCGGCGTCCTGTGCGTACTGCTCGTTCCAGCGCAAGCCGGGCGAGAAGGACGCGTACACGATGCGCATCGACGAGGCGGTCCGCAAGGCCAAGGAGATGGAGGACGAGCAGCTCACCGAGCTGCACATCGTCAACGGTCTGCACCCCACGCTGCCCTGGCGTTACTACCCGAAGGTGCTGCGCGAGCTGAAGGCGGCGCTGCCGACCGTCAAGCTCAAGTGCTTCACGGCGACCGAGGTGCAGTGGTTCGAGAAGATCAGCGGTCTGAGCGCCGACGAGATTCTCGACGAGCTGATGGACGCTGGCCTGGAGTCGCTGACCGGTGGTGGCGCGGAGATCTTCGACTGGGAGGTCCGGCAGCACATCGTCGACCACGCCTGCCACTGGGAAGACTGGTCGCGTATTCACGCGCTGGCGCACAGCAAGGGCATGAAGACCCCGGCGACGATGCTGTACGGCCACATCGAGGAGCCCCGGCACCGCGTCGACCACGTGCTGCGGCTGCGTGAGTTGCAGGACGAGACCGGTGGCTTCGCGGTCTTCATCCCGCTGCGCTACCAGCACGACTTCGTCGACTCGGCGGACGGCAAGATCCGTAACCGGATCCAGGCCCGCACCACGATGGCTTCGCCGGCCGAGTCGCTGAAGACGTTCGCCGTCTCCCGGCTGCTCTTCGACAACGTGCCGCACCTGAAGAACTTCTGGGTGATGCACGGGCTGTCGGTGGCTCAGCTCTCGTTGAACTTCGGCGTGGACGACCTGGACGGCTCCGTCGTCGAATACAAGATCACTCACGACGCCGACTCGTACGGCACCCCGAACACCATGCACCGCGACGACCTGCTGCACCTGATCTGGGACGCCGGGTTCCAGCCGGTCGAGCGGGACACCCGCTACAACGTGGTCCGGGAGTACGACAAGGCGCCGTCGCTGGCCGAGCGGCGCGCCGAGCCGCAGCAGGTCTGGGCCTGAGCCGCCACGTACCCTCGCAGTCGATGACCGAGCAACGAGGACCTGAGCAGCAGAGTGGCTTTCCCCGCCGGGACGCCGAGGGGCGCATCCGTACCCTGGGCGATCTGCTCGGGGTGTGCCTGGCCGGCCTGGTCATCGGCGTGCTCGCGTTGGTGCTGTTCGAGTGGGCGTTCGCCTCGATCGGTTCCGGCGAGTTCGGGCACACCAATGGTTGGCTGGCGGTGATCCTGCCGGCCTGGTTGTTCTGGGACGACTTCCGGGCCTGGGAGTTCGGGGCGGCCCGGGTGGTGGCTGCGGTGGTCGCGGCTGCCGTCGGGGTGTTCGTGGGGCTGCTGATCGCCGGTCTGGGCTCGGGGTTGCCGCCGCTGCTCTCCGGCGCGTTGGCGGCGGGGGCGTTCACCGTGGCGTACGCGGTCCTCTGGTTCCGGGGCGTCCGCTGGCTGGCCCGCCGGACCGGCTGACCACGACCGCCCGCCGGGCGGCTCGAACCTTCCGCCGGCAGTGGCGGGCGACGGAGAGAACGGAGTGGTGCGGGTGAGCGCCGCGCTCAAGTACACGCTGGGCCGGATCGGGCTGTTCGTCGCCGTGCTGGCGGGTCTCTGGCTGATCGACATGAACGTGTTCCTGAAGCTGATGCTGGCGTTGGTTTTCTCCGCCGCGCTCTCCTTCTTCCTGCTGCGCGGCTGGCGGGACGAGATGGCCGCGGAGATCGCCGAAGCAGCCGAACGCCGCAAGGTGGAGAAGGAACGTCTCCGCTCCGCCCTGGCCGGCGAAGACCAGCCCCCCACCGACCAGCCCCCCACCGACCAGCCCTCGCGTTGATCAAGAGGTTTGCGTCACCGGGAGCCCGTTCCGTGACGCAAACCTCTTGATCACCCGGCTGAAGGGGGGTTACCAGTTGGTGGAGCCTGGGACCTTGGGCCAGGGCTTTGAGATTGGCTTGATCAGGTAGGCGATGCCGCCGGAGCCGCCGGAGACGCCGCCACTGGCGTTGGTGCGCTTGGTCCGCAGCCAGATCTGCTCGAACTGCGCCCGCTTGTAGACGTTGCGCACCACGTCGTTGCTGGACGAGGCCGGGTCGTTGACGATCACGTCGCCGTCGGCGGTGAAGCCGACCACCACGAAGAGGTGCCCGGAGGTGCCGTAGTTCGCCCCGTCCAGCTCACTGGCGAGGAAGGACTGACTGGTCACGACGGGGATGCCGGCGGCGATGAAACGCTCCAGCTCGTCGAGCGAGTGCAGCCGGGTCACCCGGCCCTCCAGCCCCGGGAAGCTGGCCGCGTACGCGGTGTTGAACGGCCAGTTGCCCGCGCCGTCGTACGCGTAGTCGTAGGTCATCCGCGCGGCGTGGTTGACGGTGGGGTCGGGGTAGGTCGGGTCGACCCACGAGGTGTCGGCCTCCGAGGGCTTGCGGCCCCAGTACTCGACAACCATCTCCGTCGACGTGGGTGAACACCACGCCTCGCCGCCGCCGTCGTACTCGGGGTAGTGCCCGCTGTGCACGTTCTGCGAGTAGCGCGGCACCGGCAGCTCCCGGCCCCAGGCGATGTGCCCGGCGCTCGGCGGCACGGTGAACCGGTCCGGCACGGTGGAGCTCATCGCACCCAGCATCCGGACCACCGGCGCGGCGCTCTGCCCGGGCGCGCGGTAGAGGGTCAGTTTGAGCTGGTACGAGCGGAGCAGCACCCCGACGGTGGCGTCGTCGATGCTGAAGGTGTCGGTCCAGATCGTCGACCAGGGGTCGCCCTGCCGGTTGACGCTGGTCCGCTTGATGTCGGTGTCGCCGGACGCCCAGCGGCCCAGGACGTACCACGGGGTCTGGTCGCCGCTGGTGTAGTTGCCCTGCATCTCCACCTGGATCCAGGTGCCGGCGGGGGTCTCCGCGTTCCAGGAGGCGATCAGTTCGGTGGCGTCGAACCCGATCCGGGTCACCGGCGAGGTCCAGGTGCCGTACTCCCAGGTGCGGGTCGCGCCGGTGTGCGGGTCCGCGTACTCGATGGTGCCGGCCGGGCGGGCCAGGGTGACGCCCGCGCGGGCGCCGGGCAGGACGCGGGTGCCGGCCTGGCTGCCGCGGTGCCAGTCGGCGGGGCCGGACCAGTCCTGGTAGGTGATCTGCTCGTCGTGGGCG
>NZ_QGSZ01000252.1 GCF_003857055.1 Micromonospora inaquosa
CCCCCGCGCCCCCGCACGCCGATCTTGCAGTTTCGGTGGCCGGGATGAGTGGAATGCCCCTTATGTCGCGACAGCAACTGCAAGACGCTTCTATGTCGGTGGTGATCGGTTCGGCTGGTTGCCGCTAGGTTCGGCGTCGGTGATCACGTGGGTGACTCGTTCGCGATCCGGCCGCTCGGAGTACGGGTGTGCCTTGTGCAAGACCTGTCCCCAGGTGGTCGTCGGCGCCGGCCCGGCCCACCTTGCTGGCCTGATCAGAAGCCTGCCCGTGTGAACACACGTGGCCCATCACAGATGTGCCGCTGAGGTGACTGCTTCCCGAGCCGACGCCGACTGTCCCGGTCGTCACTGGCAAAGGAGCAACAACCCGAGATGACACAGATCGTAGAGCGGGTCACGGATCGCTATGACGTGGTGGTGGGGGTGGATACCCACACCGACACGCACACCGCTGCGGTGCTCGACCGGTTCGGGGCGGTGTTGGCGCAGGTCACGGTGTGCACCGACTCGGACGGGTTGAGTCGGCTGCTGGCCTTCGCCGCCGCGCACACCCCGCCTGACGGACGCCGGTTATGGGCGGTGGAGGGCACCCGGGCGCACGGTCAGGGGCTGTGCCGGCTGTTGACCGCTGCCGGTGAACCGGTCTGCGAGGCACCCAAACCCGTCGTGGCGTCGCGCCGCCGTGGCGGCAAGTCCGACCAACTCGACGCGGTCGCCGCCGCCCACACGGTCCTCGCACTGTCCACCGACCGCGTCGCTGTGCCCCGCAGCGACGGACCACGCGAAGCGCTACGTCTCCTACTGGTCTGCCGCCGCCACCACAGCGACACACGCACCGCCACGGTCAACCTGGTCAAAGCGCTGATCCTGACCGCCGACGACGCCCTACGTCACGCTCTGCGCGGACTATCCACCACCCACCAGATCGCCCGCCTGGCCGCCCTCGACCTACCCGAGAACACCCACCTGCCCACCGAGGAACACACCCGCCGCCGCGAACTGGCCACCCTCGCCCGTCACATCCACACCCTCGACACCGCACTGGCCGACAACCACCGACGCCTACGCGCCCTCGTCACCGACCTGTGCCCACCCCTACTCGACCAACCCGGAGTCGGACCCGTCACCGCCGCGATCGCCCTCACCACCTGGTCACACCCCGGCCGCGTCCGATCAGAAGCCGCCTACGCCACCCTCGCCGGCGCCGCCCCCATACCCGTGGCCAGCGGCCGCACCGACCGACACCGCCTCAACCGCGGCGGCGACAGAACCCTCAACAGCGCCCTGCACACCATCGCCCTAACCCGCCGCCGCATCCACCCCGAAACCCGCGACTACATCAACCGACGCCGCGCCGAAGGCCGCACCACCAGAGAAATCACCCGCTGCCTCAAGCGCTACATCGCCCGACAGCTCTACCGCACCATCACCACCCACCACCGCACCACTTGACAACCCCCACTCACAGATCGCGGGGAGAGTGGGTTGCTGGCGAGCCGGTGCCGGGAGTGGCCGTGACTGTCGGTAGGCTTCGTGCACATGAGCCTGCCTCGCCCCGTCCTTGTGGTGGACTTCGGAGCCCAGTACGCCCAGCTCATCGCCCGCCGGGTCCGTGAGGCGAAGGTCTACTCCGAGATCGTGCCGCACTCGATGCCGATCGCCGAGATGCTGGCGAAGAACCCCGCCGCGATCATCCTCTCCGGTGGTCCGGCCAGCGTCTACGCCCCGGGCGCACCGCAGATCGACGCGGGCGTGTTCAGCGCCGACGTGCCGGTCTTCGGCATCTGCTACGGCTTCCAGGCGATGGCCCAGGCGCTCGGCGGCACGGTCACCAGGACCGGTAACCGTGAGTACGGCGGCACCCCGCTGCGCCCCCGCCTCCTCGACCCGGGTGTGCTGCTGCGCGACCTCCCGGCGGACCTGCCCGTCTGGATGAGCCACGGGGACTGCGTCACCGAGGCGCCCGAGGGCTTCACGGTGACCGCCGAGTCGTCCGGCGCCCCGGTCGCCGCATTCGAGGACCTGGCCGGGCGTCGGGCCGGCGTGCAGTTCCACCCGGAGGTCGGGCACACCGCGCACGGCCAGGAGATGCTCCAGCGCTTCCTGTACGACATCGCCGGCATCGAGCCGACCTGGACGCCCGAGAACATCATCGACGAGCAGGTCGCCCGGATCCGCGCCCAGATCGGTGACAAGGAGGTCATCTGCGGCCTCTCCGGCGGGGTGGACTCGGCGGTCGCCGCCGCGCTGGTGCACAAGGCGGTAGGTGACCAGCTCACCTGCGTCTTCGTCGATCACGGCCTGCTGCGCGCCGGCGAGGCCGAGCAGGTGGAGAAGGACTATGTCGCCGCCACCGGCATCAAGCTGAAGGTGGTCGACGCCGCCGACCGGTTCCTCGGCGCGCTCGCCGGGGTGACCGACCCGGAGCAGAAGCGCAAGATCATTGGCCGGGAGTTCATCCGGGTCTTCGAGGCCGCGGCCCGCGACATCGCCGCCCACGGCGATGTCGAGTTCCTCGTCCAGGGCACCCTCTACCCCGACGTGGTGGAGTCCGGGGGCGGCACCGGCACCGCCAACATCAAGAGCCACCACAACGTCGGCGGCCTCCCGGAAGACCTGAAGTTCGCGCTGGTCGAGCCGCTGCGCACCCTGTTCAAGGACGAGGTCCGCGCGCTCGGCCTCCAGCTGGGCCTGCCCGAGGCGATGGTCTGGCGGCACCCGTTCCCCGGCCCCGGCCTCGCCATCCGGATCATCGGCGCCGTCGACCAGGAACGTCTCGACCTGCTCCGCCAGGCCGACCTGATCGCCCGTGAGGAGTTGACCGCCGCCGGCCTCGACCGGGGCGTGTGGCAGTTCCCGGTGGTGCTGCTCGCCGACGTGCGCAGCGTCGGCGTGCAGGGAGACGGGCGTAGCTACGGGCACCCCGTGGTGCTGCGCCCGGTCTCCAGCGAGGACGCGATGACCGCCGACTGGTCCCGGCTCCCCTACGACGTGGTGGCCCGGATCTCCACCCGGATCACCAACGAGGTCGCCGAGGTCAACCGGGTGGTCCTGGACGTCACCAGCAAGCCGCCGGGCACCATCGAGTGGGAGTGAGCGCCGCTCAGGCGACCGGCGGCGGGCTCGACGGGGTCGTCGGCGGGTAGGGCGGCGTCGGGGCGTACCCCTGCGGTGGTCCACCCGGCGCGGGCCCGGCGGTGGGCGGCGGGCCGTTCTGCGGCGCGACGCCCGCGGCGTGCGGCCAGGCCGGCGCGCTGGTGGGCTCCTCCGGCATCAGGAACCACATGATCGGGTACGCGAACAGCGCGAGCCCGCCGGTGAGCAGGCCCGCGACCGCGAAGATCACCCGGACCACTGTGGGATCGACGGCGAGGTAGCGGCCGACGCCACTGGCAACCCCCGCGACCATGCGGTCGGTGGTGGGTCGCCGAAGCTGCTTGTACGGAGCGTGGGAAGCGGTGGTCGATGTCATACCCCCACGGTCCGCGCTGGCGCCCACCCCGACCTCGGTGACCGCCCGGATCATTACCCTGACCAATCCCTGATCAGGGCCAGACAGTCAGGAATCCGACTCTTTTCCGTTCCGGTAACCCGGCCCGGGGAGAATTTGCTTCCGTGACCACCTTGCTCAAGCCGCTCCGCAGGATCGCGGCATACGCAGTTTGTGCTGATTCCAGCGGCCGAGTCTTGCTGGTCCGCGCATCGGAGCGCTCCGGCACCCCCGGCGCGTGGTCGCTGCCCGGCGGGGCGGTCGACCACGGCGAGGACCCGAACCACACTGTCGTTCGCGAGACCGCCGCCGAAACCGGCCTCTCAGTCGCAGTCACCGGCCTGGCCGACGTGCTCGCCGACATGCGGGCACTCCCGGACCGCGGCATCACCATCCACACCGACCGCCTGATCTACCGGGTGGCCGTGCGCGGCGGCACCCTTGCCGACCGGGTCGGCGAGCGCCCCACCGACCTGGCCCGGTGGTACACCCTCGAAGAGGCGCGCGAGCTGCCACTGCGCTCGTTCACCGCACGAGCCCTCGGGCTACCCGCCTCCTCCACCGACGTGGTGCCCGACGAAGCACCCGAATTCCCGTCCTTCTACGCCGTGCCCGGCCCCGACGGGCTGCACCGCGCCCAGCGCTTCGCCGCGTACGCGGTGTGCACCGACCCCGCCGGTCGAGTCCTGCTCACCCGAGTCTCCGACGGCTACCCCGGCGCCGGCTGCTGGCACCTGCCCGGCGGCGGCACCGACTACGGTGAGCAACCCGGCGCGGCGCTGATCCGAGAGTTGGTCGAGGAAACCGGGCAGACCGGCCGCCTGGTCGAACTACTCGGAGTCGCCAGCCACCGCGACGCCGCCTCGCTCGGCCCCGAGGGCTACCCGATCGACTGGCACGGCGTACGCGCCTTCTACCGGGTCGTCGTCGACCAGCCCAACCCACTGACCGTGGCCGACGTGGGCGGCTCCACCTGCGAGGCCCGCTGGTTCGGCCGGGAAGAGTTGGGCGCCCTCCCCACCGACCGCCTGACCGAGGTAACCGCCGAAGCAGTCCAAGCAGCCCAACTCACCTGACCCCCGACCGGTCAGTTTCAAAGGGGGCCGGCCCGCCTCACCGTCGTCTCGCACCGCGTCTCGCACCGCGTTTGGCACCGCGTTTGGCACCGCGTCTCGCGTTGCGTCTCGTGCTCCGCGCCTTGAGTTGCGTCTCGCGCTGCGCGCCTTGTGCCCGCGATCGGTGCGCCGGCCCCGCGCCCTGGCCTTGCGTCAAGATCGCGCCTCGTCGGCTGTAGTGGCTTCACCGACGCGTGGAGGTCGGTCACTGCCTCCTGGATGCCGCGCGATCTTCGGCCCGGGGCGCCTTGCGGAGGGCATTTGCGGGCATCCCGGGCAAGGGACCCTCGGCGCCCAGAGCTCGCCCTGTGATCAACTCGGATTCCTTGAAGGCGCGGTGTCCCGGGCGCTGGGATACCGCGCCTTTCTTGAACCCGAGTTGATCAGCGTCTGGCTTGGCTGTTGGCGATGCGAACGGACTCCACAATGAGGGCTAATGGGGTGAAGCAGGCATCCGGATAAACTGGATGAAACCAATACGGACATGACGAATACTCCGTGGCACTGATTGGCTGCCTCAGTCCGAGCGCTCCGCTGGACCGGTTCGCCGACGGGCCGGTTCACTGGCGGGGGTCGGTTCGCCGATGGGCCGGCTCGCTGGCGGGTCGGTTCGCCGATGGGCCGGCTCGCCGAGAGGCCGGCTCGCCGTCGGGGCGACCGCCGACGGGCCGGCTGCCGACGGGGCGACCCACGATGAGCCGGGGTTGCCGACGAGCGCGGCGCAACCGACGGGCTGGGTTCGTGGACGGGCCGGCTCGCCAGTTCTGCTGGCTTTCACGCGCCACCTTGCGTTGATCATGAAGTTAGAGTCAGGGCGCGGGGCGGGCGGCGACGATCTTCTGATTAACGGGCCTGGGGTGCGAAGCGGGGGGCAACGGTGCAATTTACGCGGCGAGTCGGGGCGTATGGGCTTGTGCGGGATTCGGGCCGGGTCTTGGTGGTTCGGGACGGGGCGGAGGGTGAGTTCCCGGGGGTCTGGCGGTTGCCGGGTGGTGGCGTCGACCATGCCGAGCACCCGGAGCACGCTGTGGTCCGCGAGGTCGCCGAACAGGCCGGGTTGACGGTGGCGGTGACGCGACTGCTGGCGGTGATCGCCGATGTGGTCACCTTCCCGGAGGACGCGGTCGCGCTGCACACCGATCGGCTGTTGTTCGAGCTCGACATGCCCCACGGCGCCGTTCCCGAGGGCGCGCTGCGGGGCACTGGGGGTGGCCTGGTTGATCAGGCTCGCTGGCTTTCGTCGGCGGAGGTGGCGGAGTTGCCGCTGACCCCGTTCACCGCCGAGGCGCTCGGTCTGCCGGTCACCCCATTGCCGCCCGGGACGCACCGGCTGCCGCACCCGGCTGTCCCACCACACCCCGATCGTCGGTTGCGCTTTGGGGCGTACGGGCTGGTAACCGATCGTGCTGAGCGGATTTTGCTGACGCAGATCGCGGAGGGCTATCCGGGTGCTGGCCTGTGGCATCTGCCCGGCGGTGGCACGGATCACGGTGAGCAGCCGGCGACCGGGTTGCTCCGGGAGTTGGTCGAGGAGGGTGGGC
>NZ_QGSZ01000065.1 GCF_003857055.1 Micromonospora inaquosa
ACGTTTCCGGTGAGGGCGCCGGGGTGGTGTCCTCACCGGAGGAGGGAGGGAAGAACCGTGAAGTACATGATTTTGCTCTACGGGTCGCAGCAGGACTACGACGTGCTGTCCGGGCGGGCTTCCGACCGGCCGGCGATGTCGGCCGAGCAGATCGCGGCGATGCACCAGCACATGGAGACCTTCCACCAGGCGCTGACCGAGTCCGGGGAGTTGGTTGACGCCCGGGGCCTGAGCGAGCCGGTGCAGGCCCGCCGGGTGCAGGTGCGCGAGGGGGCACCAGTGATCACCGACGGCCCGTACCCGGAGACGCAGGAGGTCCTCGCCGGTTACACCATCGTGGAGTGCGCCAGCTTCGACCGGGCCACCGAGATCGCCACCGGCCTGGTCGACCCGGACGCCCCCGGTGGGTACGTGGACGTGCGGCCGGTGCTCGACGGTGTCGAGGACCTGGCCGGCTGACCGGGTGCCGGAGACTCCCGCCGAGGACCTGCTGCGCGAACTGGCGCCGCAGGTCCTCGGCGCGCTGGTCCGCCGCTACGGGCACTTCGACACGGCCGAGGACGCGGTGCAGGAGGCGCTGATCGCCGCGGCGCACAGTTGGCCGCGCGACGGCGTACCGGAGAATCCGCGTGGCTGGCTGATCACCGTGGCGTCCCGCCGGCTGACCGACCTGCTGCGGCGCGAGCAGGCCCGGATGCGGCGGGAGGACACCGTGGCGCGGTGGGTGCTACCCGAGCAGTGGTACGCGCCCCCCGCCGACGGTCCACCGGCGGACGCCGACGACACGCTCATCCTGCTGTTCCTGTGCTGCCATCCGGCGCTGTCGCCGGCCTCGCAGATCGCGCTCACGCTGCGCGCGGTGGGCGGGTTGAGCACCGCCGAGGTGGCGCGGGCGTTCCTGGTGCCGGAGGCCACGATGGCCCGGCGGATCAGCCGGGGCAAGCAACGCATCCGCGACAGTGGGCTGCGGTTCGCGCCGCCGACCGGCGCGGAGCGCGCCGACCGGCTCACCGCCGTGCTGCACGTGCTCTACCTGATCTTCACGGAGGGGTACGCCCGCACTGCCGGGCCCGGGTTGCTGCGCGCCGACCTGACCGCCGAGGCGATCCGGCTGACCCGGCTGGTGCGCCGGCTGGCGCCCGAGGACCCCGAGGTCACCGGGTTGCTCGCGTTGATGCTGCTCACCGACGCCCGCGCCCCGGCGCGGATCGGCCCGCACGGTGAGCTGGTGCCGATGGCCGAGCAGGACCGCTCCCGGTGGCGGGCCGACCAGATCGCCGAGGGGGTCGAGCTGATCACCGGGGCGCTACCGCGCGGGGTGGTCGGGGCGTACCAGCTCCAGGCCGCCATCGCGGCCGTGCACGACGAGGCGCCCAGCGCGGCGGCCACCGACTGGGCGCAGATCACCGCGCTGTACGAGGTGCTCGTCGGGATGTCCGACAACCCGGTGGTGGCGCTCAACCACGCGGTGGCGGTGGCGATGAGCCGGGGCGCGCCGGCCGGGTTGGCGTTGCTCGCCGAGCTGGCCGAGGACCCCCGTCTCGCCGACGACCCTCGGCTGCCGGCCGCCCGCGCCCACCTGTGGGAGCTTCAGGGTGAGCGGGTCGCGGCGCGGGAGGCGTACCGGATGGCGGCGGCGCGCTCGACGAACCTGGCGCAGCAGCGCTACCTGAACGCCCGCGCGGAGCGCCTCGCGGGCGACCCACCGCCCACCGGCTGAGCCGACGGGCCGTGCGGGTCACGGGCTGGCGGCCAGGAAGACGAAGGCGGCCATCAGCACCAGGTGCACGCCGCCCTGCAACACGTTGGCCCGGCCGGGCACCACTGTGAGGACGGCGGTCACGGCGGTGAGCGCGAGCAGGGCGAGCTGGGTGCCGCCCAGGCCGAGCAGCAGCGGGCCGTCCAGCCAGATCGAGGCGATCGCGATGGCCGGGATGGTCAGGCCGATGCTGGCCATCGCCGAGCCGAGCGCGAGGTTCAGGCTGGTCTGCACGCGGTCGCGGCGGGCGGCGCGGGCGGCGGCCAGGGTCTCCGGCAGCAGCACGAGCAGGGCGATGATCACGCCGACGAACGCGTGCGGCAGGTTCGCCGCCGCGACGCCGGCCTCGATGGTCGGCGAGACGGTCTTGGCGTCGCCGACCACCGCGACCAGCGCCACCAGCAGCAGCCCCAGGCTGACCATCGCCGCACGGGTCGTGGGCGGCTTGGCGTGCTCCTCCGTCTCGATGACCTGGCCCCGGCTGTCGACCGGCAGGAAGTAGTCGCGGTGCCGGCCGGTCTGCACGAGCACGAACAGCCCGTAGAGCGCCAGCGAGGCGACGGCGGCGAAGGCGAGTTGGGCCGGGCTGAACTCCGGGCCGGGCCGGGCCGTGGTGAAGGTCGGGATGACCAGACTCAGGGTGGCCAGGGTGATCACGGTGGCCAGGGCTCCGCCGGTGCCCTCCGGGTTGAACACCGCCACGCGGCGGCGCAGCGCCCCGAGCAGCAGGGACAGGCCCAGTATTCCGTTGCAGGTGATCATGACGGCGGCGAAGACGGTGTCGCGGGCGAGCGACTGGGTCTTCTCCGGCCCACTGATCATGAGCGTGACGATCAGGGCCACCTCGATCACTGTGACCGCGACGGCGAGCACCAGTGACCCGTACGGCTCGCCCACCCGGTGGGCGACCACCTCCGCGTGGTGCACGGCCGCGAGCACGGCGCCGCCCAGCAGCACCGCGACCACCCCGATGATCAGGCCGGGCAGGTCCCGCCCCCAGGTGCCGATCAACACCAGGAGAGCGAGCACGGGGACGGCGATGGTCCAGTCGGTCAGGCGGGAGCGCAGCAGGGCGGCCATGCCGTACAGCGTGCCAGGCCAGGTGATCATGTGCCCACCATCGACGCAGCGTCTGCCGTGTCGAGGTCCACAGCGGGCAAATCCGTAACCCGTAGGTTACGCTTTCGGGGTGGATGAGGTGGCCGTCGCGATCGCGGACCCGGTACGCCGGCGCATCCTGACCATGTTGCGCGACGAGCCCCTCTCCGCCGGCGCCATCGCCGGGCGGTTCACGATCAGCCGTCCCGCCATCAGCCGCCACCTACGGTTGCTGCGAGAGAGCGGGCTGGTCCGTGACGAGGTGGTCGGACGGCAGAGGATCTACCGGCTCGACCCGGGCCCGCTCGCCCCGCTGCTCGACTGGCTCACCGGGCTCGCCACTGTCGACCGCTGCGAGCGGCACCTCGACGCGCTGGAGACCGAGGTCTATCGCACCCGCCGAGAGCGCCGCAGTCGGGGCCCGGCGGAGCACCGAAGGGAGCACACGGCATGACCCGCACACCCGCAGGACGCCTGTTTCGCACCGCCACCGGGCACGACCTCGTCCTCACCCGGACCTTCCGCGCCCCGCTGGAGGACGTCTGGGCCAGCCTGACCGAGTCGGAGCGTACGGCCCGCTGGTTCGGCCCGTGGGAGGGCGACGCCGGGCCCGGACGGACCATCCGGGTCCAGATGGCGTACGAGGAGCAGCAGCCCTGGTGTGCGGTGCGCATCGACGCGTGCGAACCGCCGCAGCGCCTCGCCGTGTCGATGATCGACGAATATGGCAGCTGGCTGCTGGAGCTGTCGCTGACCGAGAGCGACGGCACCACCGAGCTGCGGTTCGTGCAGCACCTGAGCAGCGTGGAGGGCATCGCCGAGGTGGGCGCCGGTTGGGAGTACTACCTGGACCTGCTGGTCGCCTCCCGCGACGGCTCGCCCCGCCCGGAGTTCGACGACTACCACCCGGCGATGCAGCCCTACTACCAGGGGCTGGCCGCCGCGACGGCCGGCTAGGGGTGGAGCTCACGCCGCAGCTTGGCGAACTCGGCGGTCAACGCTGGCAGGGGAAAGTGCGCGTTCAGGCCGCTGGGGTTCGGCAGCACCCAGACGCGGGCCGGCCCCAGCCGGTCCGGTCGCGGACCCAGGCCGGCCTTCGGTCGGGCGAAGGCGATCCGGTACGCGGTCACCCCGAGGATCGCCACCCACTGCGGCCGATAGCGCTCGGCCTTCACCGCCAACCCGGCGACCCCTGCCACCAGTTCCTCCGACGTCAGCTCCGCGGCGCGGGCGGTGGCCCGGTTGCTCAGGCTGGTGATGCCCAGGCCCTGCCGCAGCAGTTCGTCGCTCTCCCAGGAGCGCAGCTGGCGGTCGGTGAAGCCAGCCCCGTGCAGGGCCGGCCAGAAGCGGCTGCCCCGGCGGGCGAACGGCTCCCCCACGGCGGCCGAGTAGAGGCCCGGGTTGTAACCGCAGAACAACACGCGCAGCCCGGGGCCGATCACGTCCGGCAGACCTCGGCCGGCCGCCGCCGCCACCTCCTGCGGGGTCGGCCGTCGCGGCGGCCCCGCACGCTCCGCGTCCACCCCACCGATCCTGCCGTACGCCCCCGTGCCGGCACCGGCGCACGCCTTGACACCCTGAACGGATGCAGTCCACCGACCACCTCGCCGCCAGCCGCTACGCGCGGATGCGCTGGAACACTCCGCTCTCGCCGGAGCACGCCGCGCTGCTGCTGCAACGGCTCGACGTCCGCCCCGGCGCGCGCGTGCTCGACCTCGGCTGCGGCTGGGGTGAGCTGCTGCTGCGGGCGGTGGCCGCCGGCGGTGTGTCCGGCCCGGTCGCGACCCGGGGCGTCGGCGTCGACACCGACGACGCGGCCCTCGCCCGAGGGCGGCGGCTCGCCGCGGGCCGGTCCCTGAACCGGCACGTCGCCTTCGTGATGGGGGAAGCAGCCGCCTGGCAGGAGCCGGCCGACCGGGTCCTCTGCATCGGGTCGGCACACGCCTTCGGTGGCACCGGGGCGGCCCTCGACGCCCTCGCCGCCGTGGTCCGGCCCGGTGGGCGGCTGCTGTTCGGCGACGCGTACTGGGAACGGACCCCCACGGCGGAGATCGCCGAGGTCTTCGGCCCGGATGTCGCGACCCTCCCCGGGCTGATCGAGGCGGCCCGCGAGCGCGGCTGGCGGCTGCTGCACCTGAGCACCGCCGATCAACGGGAATGGGACGACTTCGAATCCACCTGGCTCGCCGGCCGGCAGGAGTGGCTGCTGGCGTACCCGGAAGATCCCCGTGCGGCCGACGTCCGCGCGGAACTCGACGACCGGTTGCGCCAGTACGTGGGCGGTTACCGAGGTGTCCTCGGCCTCGCCTACCTCGTCCTCGGCCGGTGACGGTCCGGCCTTGACGCCGCCGGCCACGTCGCGCGCGGTGGGCACCGGACCCGGTGCGTTGAGCGGTTGAACCTGCGCGTTTGGCCCACCGGCCCGACCGGCGTGGGGAAGAGTGGCGGGCGAGAGCTGTCGTCGGCCGCGCACGGAGGTTTCCGGATGAGTGACACGTCTTCGTCCAAGCCCGCCCGCAACGTCGTCCTGGTCCACGGCGCGTACGCCGACGGCTCCTCCTGGTCCGACGTCATCCCGCTCCTGCAGCGGGCCGGGCTGACGGTCACCGCGGTCCAGAACCCGCTGACCTCGCTGGCCGACGACGTCGCCGCCACCAACCGCGCCCTCGATCGGCAGGACGGCCCGACGGTGCTGGTGGGCCACTCCTGGGCCGGCACGATCATCAGCGAGGCCGGCAACCACCCGAGGGTCACCGCCCTGGTGTACGTCGCGGCCCGCGCGCCGGACGCTGGCGAGGACTACAGCGCGCTCGCGGCCAAATACCCCACGCCGCCGGCGAACGCCGGCCTCGTGCACCACGACGGGTACGCGCAGCTCAGCGAGAGCGCTTTCCTGGCCGACTTCGCCGGGGGAATCGACGAGGCCCGGGCCCGCGCCCTGTACGCGGTGCAGGGCCCGATCGCCAAGGACCTCTTCCAGGGCCACACCACGACGGCCGCGTGGCGGGACCGACCCTGCTACTACTCGATCTCCACGCAGGACCGCACGACCGCGCCGGAGCTGGAGCGCTTCCTGGCCGATCGGATGAACGCGACCACCATCGAGGTCGAATCATCGCATCTTGCCATGGTCACCCATCCCGAGACGATCGCCGACCTCATTCTGATGGCGACCCGGGGGACCAGCCCCGCGTAGGGCGACCAGGCCGCCCCCCGCGCGGC
>NZ_QGSZ01000206.1 GCF_003857055.1 Micromonospora inaquosa
CCATGCGCGCGCTCGCCGGCCGCCGCGCGGGTGACGACCAGGACCTGCCGACGCAGCGGGTCCCGCCGGGCGGCGAGGTCACCGAGGAACTCCGCGTGATCAGCGCACGCCTCCCGCAGCCGCGGATGCGGCTGGGCGTCCACGGCGGCGGCGAGAGCCCGGCTGTGGGAGGCCAGGTCAACCGGTTGCGCGGACACGACGATCTGCGTCGGCGTCGACAGGCTGTTGAGCCACCGCCCCCACCCCTCGATCAGGGCCGCCTGTTCGCCGGGTGTGCGCAGCGCGAGGTTCACCGTGGTGGTGCCGACGATCGCCGCCCGCGCGCCACCGAGGCTGATCTCCCCGTCGTCGTCGATGGCGTCGGCGGGCAGCCGCAACGGCGCCGGCAGCGCCACCCGGCCGCTGGTGGGGGTCTCGACCCAATCCGGCGTCCCGGTGTCCTCCGCGACGGTGGCGGTGGACAGTGACCGGGGTGTGCGCGTGTAGCGGATCGCGTGCAGCAGCCACACATCCATCGACAGGCCGTCTCGGCGGCCCAGCGCCAGGCCGATGACCAGCCCGCCGAGCACCACACCAGCACCGATGAACACCGGCGCCGGCACAACGCCGTGCAGCGTGCGCCACGCGGCGTAGAAGCAGAGCGCGCCGGCGGCGACGACCGCCAGCTGGTGGAACGTCAGCCCGTAGGCGACCTTGTCGGGGGCGTCGACGTCGGCGGGCATCCGTGCCCTCATCGGCGCTTCGGGATCAGGCCGGGTCATCTGATGCTCCTCCGAAGGGTGTTCAGGCCGGGGACGGTGCGGGCGAACTGCTGCACCACGACGACGCGGACCACCGCGCCGAGCATGGTGCTCGTGCTACGTCCGTTCTGGCCCGCCCAGCGGGCCAACAATGTGGGGATCTTGACGGTGGTCCACAGCAGCACCACCACGACCAGGAGGTTCAGCGTGCCGCCCGGGTCGACGGGCAGGCCGAACACGGGCAGCATGGTCGCCGGGTCGAGCAGTGTCTGCTGCCCCGCGGTGAGGAAGAACGCCTGCGCCACGGGTATCGCCAGGCATCCGGCGTAGGCGCGCCACCACAGGCGGGCCAGGGCATCGGTCTGCGGCAGCGCGTGGCAGGCCAGCGCCAGCGGCGCGATGCTCGTCATCACCAGCAGCGCCACGAACCGGCCGATCAGCTGAAACGCCGCCGTCACGACCAAGACGGTGATGAGCAGGATCAGGATCAGGAACAACAGCGGAACGGTGCGGTCCTGTGCCGCCGCGAGGTGGGTGCGGATCGCGGTGAACGCGCCGTCGCCGTCGTAGCCGCCCTCGCTGATCGCCGCGGTCAGGGCGTTTGCGAGATCGATGAGCTGGTCGCAGGCCAACTGAGAGAAGTGCGCCGCGGTGAACCCGACGACCAGCCGCGGTAGGAGGTCCTTGACCGTGTACCGGGATTGTTCGTCGCCGCCGGCGACCATGACGAGCACGCCGGCGGCGACGAACGCCAACACGAAGACGGTGTCCACGATCCAGACCGACCGGCCGGTGAGCGCCTGCACCTGAGGCAGCACGGTGACCTTCGGGGTGGT
The DNA here is from genome assembly GCF_003857055.1 of Micromonospora inaquosa. Classification (GTDB taxonomy): domain Bacteria; phylum Actinomycetota; class Actinomycetes; order Mycobacteriales; family Micromonosporaceae; genus Micromonospora; species Micromonospora inaquosa. The sequence continues at coordinate 1,577 of NZ_QGSZ01000206.1, forward strand.
GAGCAGAATGCCGGTGATGAGGTCGAAGATCGCGTTGAGGCAGGCCAGGATCGCCGTGGTGAGCCAATCAAGAACATGGTCGAGGACCCATCCCATGACGATCAGCCCCCCACGATGCCCCGGACGACCTGCAGCAGAATCGGGGCCAGAACGGCCAGGCCGTAGCCGAGCAGCGCGTTGCGCAGGGCGAGCTTGGCTTTCTCGACCTGCGACGGGTCACCACCGGCGGTGGCCCAGTACACGCCGGCCAAGACGAGGAAGAGGGTGGCGATGGCGGCCAGGATGCCCATGACCCAGGCCTGCAGGTTGGCGATCACCACCGGCAGGGAGTTCGCCGCCAGGTAGACGGCGGCGCCCGGATCGGCGAACGCGGCGGCAGGGGCGGCGAGTGAGAGGCCGACGCCGACCAGCGGTACGGCCGCACGGAGCGCGAGACGAACGACTCGCGGGATTCGGAGAGTGTGCTGTGGGGTGCGGGACATTGCGGTTCACCTCCCGCCGCCCCCCGGCCACGAACAGGCGTGACCGGGGGCGGCGATTGCTCGAAGCGGTCCGATGGGACCGCCGCCCGGTGCACGCAGGCAGCACCGACCGCGTGAGCCCCGGGAGGAGCTCGTCCTCCCTCATGGGTGGGTGCGGTCATCAATGTGGTGTCAGCGCATCAACTGGCGCGGCACCCGAGGCGCGCGGATCGCGGCTGCTCGTGTCGCCCGGCGGCGGACGGGACCGGCGAGCGGTACAGCTCGAAAGGTCCCGCACCCCCAAACCGGGATTTGTGAGCCCTGGCGAACACTCGCCGCGCTCACCCCGGTCCGGGCACGGCTCATAGCGCAGGTCAGGACCTTTTGACCGCCGATCGCGCGGCCCGCGGGCGAGGATTCACAGCCGGACCGAGACGGGCTGTCTGTGGGGCGGTGTGAGTGCCGTTGGCGCTCACAGCGCTTGACGCGGCCGCGTCGGTTCGCCCCTTCCGGGTGCTCCAGACGGTGACGGACAGCTTCTGATCGTCGGAGCCGAGGGGACGGCCGAGCGGCGCCCGCGCGGCAGAAGGTGACGGCGGGGGCAGGTCGGCTGGCAATCCTGCGCCGGTTCTCTCGTCACTCTGCTGCCAGCGCAGCGGGGTGCCTCCCGAGCACCTCTACTGGGGACCGGTGCTCGGCACGCGGAAACGGCTGTGGCCCGACGCGGTACGTCGGGCCACAGCCGTGCCGGTGGGCTGTCAGGCGGCTGCCGCAGCATGCTGCCGGGCGGCTTCGCGGCGGGCGGCCGCGGCACGTCCCGCGCGGCGCCGACCGCGCTGCTCGGCCTGCCGCCGCAGTCGCGCCGTGGTCTCCGGCGACGCGACCCCGGTCAGTAGCCCGTCGGCGAGGGCCTCGGCGACGCGGCTGTCGATGCGTGACAGCCGCATGCGCAGGGCGTCGACGCTGACGCCATTCCTCGCGGCTATGGGCTCGATCGCCCGTCGACCGAGCCGCACGTCGATGTAGGGCTGCTCGTCCTCGGGGTCGAGGATCCCGAGGGTCACCGCGCGTCGGACCAGGAGATCCGGATGCCCGTACGGCACCGGCGGGGTGCGGGAACCGAGGGCGAGGTGCTCGATATCCTGCACCGGCAGGCACTGATGCTGCTGCAGCCGCAGGTCCCGCCCGGCTCGCCACGCCGCCTTGCACAGGCTCGCGTACGGCGCGGGTTTGGTCAGGTCCGCCCGGTCGCGAAGCGCGGTCAGGAACCCGGTCAGGATCTCGGCGTCGATATCGGCAGGGTCGCCGGTGTAGCCCTCGCCCAGGTGGGCCGCGTACTGCTGCAGCGCCGGCATCGCCATGCCGACCGCGGCGACGACCCAGTGCGGCCCGTCGAGCCGGGCGCGTCGGATCAGCTCCCGCCACACCTCGTCACGCGCCGTGTAGGCGCGGGGGTGTCGCAACAGCCAGTCCCGCAGCGCGGGCAGCGGCATCACCGGCTGCGGCAGACGCGCGTCGGAGAAGAACGCCGTGCAGTCGAGGGTCAGCGGCGCGGGCTCGCAGGTCAGCGCGGCGTAGGCGGTCGCCGCCGCGTCGAGGGCGGACGTCGGCCAGTTCGTAGCGTCGGGCGCGCTCATGTCAACACTCCTGTGACAGCGAAGGATGCGAATGCCGTCGCCGGCGTTGTCACGGCGATCGGTGGCATCGATTGCGCCACAGAGGGCTCACAGGGTACTGACAGAGCTGCTCACGGCACTGTTCGTCGCCCTCGGCCTGGGCCTCTGTCAGTGGCTCGCCCGCACGGCGCGCCATCGCCGCTGATCATGGGCATGAGTCTGACAAGGGTCAGTTGGCCTGCCCTGTGACACCCTGACAGAGCCTGTGACCGCGCTGTTCGGAGGTGGTGGCACAGGCTCACGTCGTGACCCGCGAGACGGCGGGACGACCTCACAGGGACACGCGCGGCCCGTTGTGACAACCGGGTCGGCTCACAGCGCCACTGTCACCGCTCGCCGGGGACGTCCCGCGCGAACTGCCGACGTACCCGTGACAGTCGCGGGCGGGCTGTCACCGCTGGACATCCCGCACCCTGTGACAGGCGACGCCGCGCCGATGACAACGGCCCGGCACACGACGCTCGGCAACCTCTCACAGTGCCGGTCGAGGCTCATGTCCACGTCGACGCTCGAAGCGTTCTTCTTGACCGACGTCGGCACCGTCAGCGCCTTCTGTCAGTGACCCAACGCCACTGTCAGAAGGGAGTAGGGACGAAGCCGGTCCCGTCGCGGTAGGGCGCCTGCCGATGGCTGCCGCCACGTCCCGCGCACCAGGCAGGACGACGGAGATCGGGACAATCCGCTGCCGGGCCGAGCGTTGTGAGCGGTTGTGGGTTCGGCAAGTGTTCGCGGAGGCTCACAAAACCCGGTTTGGGGATGTCAGCGCTTCACGGCGCGGCGCGGAGCCGACAGCACATGAGCGAGCACCCGCCGCACCCACACCCGCAGGCCGACCACAGCGAGCCGGCCGACGCCACTCTCATCGACCTGATCGCCGGCGACCCGCCGGTACCGATCACGGTCTGGCGCACGGCCCGTACCGACGCCGACCCGCACACCATCCTGCCCACCCGTCTGGCCTACCGCCTCGTCGCCGCCTACAGCCGGCCCGGGGAGGCGGTGGCCGACCTCACCACCGAACACGTCCTCGCACCCATCTGCGCCCAGGGCGGCCGCCAGCACCACCGCGCCTGGTTCACCGACAGCTCCAGCCTGATCATCGGACCCGCCACCGCCGGCCCGCCGGCACCCACGACCGAAACCAACCCGCTCACCGCGCCCGAGCCGGAGGCCGGCGACGCGCAGGACCCGCCCGAGTTGGTCGACTGGTTCGGCGACGACCTCACCGACCCCGACCTGCCCGGCGCCGACGCCACGGTCATCCGGCCGCCCCACGACGGGCCGCTGGACGCGGCCATCAGCCTGGTGGTCGCCTCCTGGCCGCTGCACGAGGCCGGCACGACCGCCCGGGTCCGCCTCGCCTGGCTCCTCGCTGCCTGCGCGCGGCTACTGCGCCCCGGCGGCTGCCTCGTCCTCGTCGTCGGCGTCCCCGCCGGCACGCAGCCCACGCCGGAGGACTTCGGACCGCTTGTGGCCGCCGCCTCCGCAGCGGGACTGGGCTACCTGCAGCACATCGTCGCCGTCGAGGCCGACACCGACGGCGACCAATTCAACTACTTCGGCACGGATGAGGAGCTGCTCACCCTGGCCCACGCCAACCCCGAGCAATGGTCGGTCGCCCACTTGCGGGTGCACGCCGACCTGATGGTCTTCACCCCGCCCTCGACTCCCGCCGCTGGCGTGGGACGGCGCCGTGGCCGCGACGGTGGTGAGCGCAATGGCTGAGCACACCACTGCGGGATCCTTCGGCGCGAGCGAGCCGGACACCGATAGCCCCGCCGTCGGCAGGGATCACCCGGGCCGGCACCGCGACTACGAAGGCCGCCACCGCGCCGAGGCGAGCAGCCTGTCCGTCTGGGCTACCGCTCAGTCGACCGGCCCCGTCCAGCGACGCGGCCGGTACGTGCCGGAATCGGTCAAGCATCCCGCCCGGATGCTGCCCGCGATCGCCGCCCACGCGATCGCCGCCTACACCCAGCCCGGCGATCTGGTCCTGGACCCGATGTGCGGCATCGGCACCACCCTGGTCGAGGCCGTCCACGCCGGCCGCGACGCCTTCGGCATCGAATACGAGCCGCAATGGTCGAACATCGCCGACGCCAACATCCGCCACGCCCACGACCAGGGCGCCAGCGGACGCGCGTCGGTCATCCGCGGCGACGCGACCCGGCTGATGTCGCTGGTGCCGACGGCCCTCAACGGACAGGTGGCGCTCGTGGTCACCTCACCGCCGTACGGGCCGACCGTCCACGGCCTCGTCCGCCCAGGCGAGCACGGGGTCGTCAAGTACGACGACCGGTACAACGACGGCGAGGACAGAGGCAACCTCGCCTACCGCGACCTGACCGGCCTCACCGACGGGTTCGCCCAGATCCTGCGCGGCTGCACCACCCTGCTACGACCCGGCGGCGCCGTCGTGGTCACCGCCCGCCCGTGGCGCAAACGCGGCGAGCTGGTCGACCTGCCCAGCGCCGTCATCGCCGCCGGCCTGCGCGCCGGACTCGTGCCGACCGAGCGGTGCGTCGCCCTCCTCGCCGCCGTCCGACACGGGCAGCTCGTCGCCCGCCCGTCGTTCTTCCAACTCCAACAGGTCCGCAAGGCCCGCACGTCCGGGGTGCCGATGCACCTCATCGCCCACGAAGACGTTCTGATCTTCACGAAGACGCGCACGCCTGAGGACGGATCCGGGGTGGTCGCGTGAGCCCACCCACTCACCGCTACCTGTCCCTGGGCGCCGGCGTGCAGAGCTCCACGCTCCTGCTGCTCGCCGCCCAGGGCACGATCCCCGGGTTCACCGCGGCGATCTTCGCCGATACCGCCTGGGAACCGGCAGCGGTCTACCGGCACCTGGACCGCCTGACCGGCATCGCCGAACAGGCCGGAATCGAGGTGGTGCGCGTCAGCGCCGGTGACATCCGAGCTGACGCGCTCGACCCACGCCACCGGTTCGCCTCCATGCCCCTGTTCACCCTCGGCCCCAACGGTGAGCGGGGTATGGCCCGCCGGCAGTGCACCTCCGAATACAAGATCAAACCCATCAAGGCTGAGGTGCGGCGCCGACTGGACTACCCCCACCCGAGGCGCGTCCCGGCAGGGGTCCGGGCAGAGGTCGCGATCGGGATCAGCCTCGACGAGATCGGTCGAGCCCGCGACTCTGACGTGGCCTACATGCACAACGTGCACCCGCTGCTCGACGTCGGCTGGCGACGCACCGACTGCCTACGCTTCCTGGCCGAGCACGGCCTCGCGGACACCCCGAAGTCGTCGTGCGTGGGATGCCCCTTCCACGACGACGGCTTCTGGTTCGCCCTGCGCGAGCACAGCCCGCAGGAGTGGGCGGACGCCGTCGCCTTCGACCGGTCCATCCGCAACGGCTCCGCCCGGGCCAACGCGGACGGACACCCCATGCGCGGCCAGTTCTTCCTGCACAGACAGCGAGTGCCGCTCGACGAGGTACAGCTGCGGCCACGTCCTCAACCCACAGAAGCGCCCGGCTGTGGCCCCTGGTCCTGCCCACACGGCGAGCCGGTGACAGGCGACGCCGGGCGCGGGGAGGTGGCGTGAGCATTGCCCACACCACCACCCCCCGCATCGGATCGCTGTGCACCGGCTACGGCGGCCTCGACATGGCCGTCGAGCTGGTGCTCGGCGGCCAGCTCACCTGGTACGCCGAAACCGACCGCCACGCCCGCACCGTCTGCGCCCACCACTGGCCCGGCGTGCCCAACCTCGGCGACATCCGCACCGTCGACTGGACCCACGTCGAGCCCGTCGACATCCTCACCGCCGGATTCCCGTGCCAGGACATCTCCAACGCCGGCAAGGAATAGGCCGAGTTGCTTCTGATGCAACCATTCGACCTTTCGGTCTCAGCGCGGCGGTGCGGACATTCTGGCAGGGTTGCATGCTCGTTCGGGTCCGCCGCGCGGGCTGCGTAACCGGCGCATCGATGTTGCGTTAAGCGCAACGTGGAGCGGGCGGTGGATCTGACTGGAGCAGTGCACCTGACGTTGGCGTCCGGGGTGGCGTATCTCGATCCGGCGACCGCGGTCTTCGACGCGATGTTGGAGGGCTGGCAGCGTCAGCAGCGCACGCGGTTTCTGAAGGCGTCGACGATCGCGGGGCGGGTGTTGATGGTGCGTCGGTTTCACCGGTACACGAACCAGTATCCGTGGGAGTGGGAGTCGGCCGAGGTCGAGGCGTTCTTCGATCACCTGCGGTCGGCTGGTCCGCGGCCTATCACCGTGTCGACGGCGAGGAGCTACCAGACAACGTTGCGGATGTTCTGCGACTTCGTCACCGACGCCCGCTACGGCTGGGTGGGCGAGTGCTTGCAGCGGTTCGGTCGGGCGCCGACGCAGATCCTGCACGAGTGGAACTCGATCGTGCACGTGACGGAGTTCGACGGTCAGCCGGGTCGGCGGCCGCTCACCTACGACGAGGTGCAGGCGCTGTTCGACGCGGCCGACGGCCGTGTCGAACAGATCCGTACGCATCAGCGCAAGGGCGTCTTCGCGGCGTTGCGCGACACGGCGATGCTCAAGACGGTGTATGCCTTCGGGCTGCGCCGGGCTGAGGCGTGCGGGCTGGACGAGTCGGACTTCCGCCACAACCCGAAGGCCAAGCAGATGGGGCAGTTCGGTGGGGTGTTCGTGCGGTGGGGCAAGTCGTCGCGAGGCAGTCCACCCAAGCGGCGCACCGTGCTGACCGTCCCGGAGATGGACTGGATCGTGCCGGTGCTGGACCAGTATTCCAGCGAGGTCCGGCCGCGGATCATTGGCCAGGCCCATCCAGCGCTGTGGGTGACCGAGCGGAGCGGCCGGATGTCGTTGCGCCGCCTGAACTTCGCCTTCGCCGAGGTGCGCGACCTCGCCGGCTTGCCGCAGGAGCTGGACCTGCACTGCCTGCGGCACAGCTACGTCACGCACTTGATCGAGTTCGGCTATCCGGAGAAGTTCGTGCAGGACCAGGTCGGGCATGCCTACGCCTCGACCACCGCCATCTACAGCGGCGTTTCCGACGAGTACCGGACCCGCTTGATCAACCGCAAGTTGGAGCAGCACAAGGATGATCTCTGGGGGCGGGAACGCGCGTGAAGACGATGGGGATCCGTTGGCAGCTGCGGCTGCGCATGGCCGAACGGGGCATGTTCGCGACCACCGAGTTGGTGCCACTGCTGGTCGAACGAGGCGTTCATCTGTCACGTGAGCAGGTGTTCCGGCTGGTGACCCAGCCGCCACAACGGTTGAGCATGGAGACGCTCGCCGCGTTGTGCGACATCCTGGGCTGCCAGCCCAACGACCTCATCGAGGTCGAGGCGACCGAGGAACGCACCCGGAAGACAGCGACGGCAGGCGGGCCGGCGCCGACCGCGCGGCGCAGCACCATCCGCCGCCCAGAGCCGGCGCCGTGACCCGCATCCGCCAACGCCGGGAGCCTGACCCTTTCCTCGCTGACCGGGTCGTCGCCCGGCTGACCGCCCTGGTCCCCGGGCTGACCGCGAGCACGGCTCACGCGGCGATGGAGGCCGCGCGAGTCACGGCCCCGGTGTCGCTCTGGGCCCTGGAGGATCACCTCAGCGCGCACGGGATCACTCCCGCCCGCAGCGGCCCGCTGCAGCTGCTGAAGCTGTTCGCGATCCTCGACGTCGAGGGCTACGACCTTCCAGCAACTGCCTGCGCCGCGTGCGGCCGGCGAACGCGCGTGTTGTCGCATCGGCAGGACGACGGACGGATCTGCACTCCGTGCTCGCACCGGCGTTACGTTCGCCGGTGCGAGATCTGCAAGGAGATCAAGCGGATCACGCACGCCGGCACGCAGACCGGGATTTGCGGCAACTGCCGGCGCCGCAATCCTGACCCGGAGCGGGTCGGCCCGTGCACGCGCTGCGGCCGGGTCCAGCGTCTGATCATCTGCAAGGACGACGGTTCGCTGCGCTGTCTACGCTGCCAGGCTCAGGGCAGGCCTTTGCGTGCCTGCACCGACTGCGGCGCGCTCGCACGGACCCAGAAGATCACCGATATCGGACCGGTATGTCCGGCCTGCTACCGCGAACGGCATCGCCCACGACGTGTCTGCGGCCGATGCGGGCGCTCACGCCTCATCGACCGGCGCGCGACCACGGACCAGCCAGATCTGTGCAACGGCTGCTACCGCGGCGCGGAAGGCACCTGCAGCCGATGCGGGCGATTCCGCCCCGGCCGCAAGACGCCTCACGGCGGGTTCCGTTGCGAGGGCTGCCTTCCACGTCCACTGCGCCAGTGCGCCGGCTGCCAACGACGGCGCACCGTTCAAGCCGTCTGGCCGATCGGCCCGGTCTGCTCGTCCTGCTACAACACCATCCGCAAACACCCAGCGCGCTGCCCGAACTTGCGCCGAGACCCGAGTCCTCACCGGCACCGACGCCGGCGGCGCTCGGATCTGCGGCCCGTGCGCCGGAGCACGCGACTACACCTGCACCGGATGCGGACGCCCCGGCCACACCTACGCCGACCAGCGCTGCGCCTGGTGCGTGCTCGACGAACGCGTCAGCGACCTCCTCACCGATGATCACGGCACGATCGCGGCCCAGCTGCGACCGCTGCACGCCGCACTGACCAACACCGACCGCCCCGAATCCGTCCTCACCTGGATCCGCCGGCCCCGCACCCGCACACTCTTCGCCTTCCTCGCCGCCCACCCCGACGACCTCAGCCACGAACTCCTCGACGAGCTCCCCGCCGTCCAGCACCTGCACTACCTCCGCAAACTGCTCGTCCTCGCCGACGTGCTCCCGACCCGCGACGAGCATCTCGAGCGCACCCGGACCTGGCTCAACCAGACCCTCACCGAGCTACCCCCCGAGCACCGTCAGCTCGTGCAACCGTTCGGCCTCTGGCACGTGCTGCACCGCGCCCGGCGCCGCTCACACCAATTCGGTCCGCGCACCGTCCAGGCCGCAGCCAAAGACCGCCGCTACATCCATACCGCCGCCGCGTTCCTCGCCTGGCTCGACACGCACAACCTCACCCTGCCAACGATCAACCAGCAGCACATCGACGAATGGATCGACACCGGACCAGCTGCTCGGCACCTACGACCATTCATCAAATGGACCAACCAACGTCGCCTGACCACCGCGCTCGACGTTCCCAACCGGCCCTCCAGCATGCCCAGCCGCTTCCTCACCGACGAGCAGCGCTGGACGCAGCTGCGCCGATGCATCGTCGACACCACGATGCCCACCAAAGCCCGCGTCGCCGGCGCCCTGGTCCTACTCTTCGGCATCGCACTCACACGCGTGCTCTACCTGACCACGACCGACGTCACCTTCAGCAAAGACGTCCCAACCGGCATCACGTTCGGCAAGCAACCAATCCCGCTGCCACCGAAGGTCGCGGCGATCGTCGCCAAGCTCATCAACGACCGCGGCCGTCCAGCCCTCTCCAACCACGAGCCGCACCTGCTCTTCCCCGGCCGGCCAGCCACCACACCGATCACCCTGCAAGCACTCAGCCGAACCCTCACCCGCAACGGGATCACAGCCCACCTCGGCCGCAACGCCGCCATGCTCGACCTCGCCGCTGACATCCCCGCCGCCGTGCTCGCCGACCTCCTCGGCATGAGCGCCAGCACCACCCACAAGTGGAACCGCCTCACCAGCCGCGACTGGACCCACTACCTCCAAGCCCGAACCGACACGACATAGCCCTGCTTGTCGGCGTACGGGTGCCGGTGCGGAGCCAGGTACGCCAAATGTGCAGATGCCTGGGCGAGTGGCGCTGGGGACCTTGCGGCGCCGGTCGCCCCAGCGACGCACGTCCGTTGCTTACGATGAGTAACCGGTGGACGTGGGCCGTCGCCCGAATCGCGGCATTACAGGGAGTTGTCATAGCGCCCTGCCAGCGTTCTTCCGAACCCGTCCAGAATCGTCACTGTCCAATCGGGCCCATCAACTTGCCTGAAGGAGACCGCTTCGCACCGTGTCAAAGGGCTGTCGCTCGATGGCATGATGCAGCGATGTTCCTCACGCGACGTTCCCGCCATGACGACGTCGCGGCGCTGCTGGCCGGCCGCACTGATGGTGAACTGGCAGCGTTGGTGCGGGACGCGTCACTCAAGGGTGTGGGCGTGGGCGGCAGCTCTTCGATCGCCGACATCGACGGTGTGCCCGTGTTCGTCAAGCGGGTCCCGATCACCGACCGAGAGCTGGCTCATCCGCACAGCACCGCGAACCTGTTCGGGATGCCAGTCCATTGGCAATACGGCATGTACCGCCTTGCTGGCCCGGGCTTCGGCGCGTGGCGCGAGCTAGCCGCGAACCAGAGCGTCACTGAGGGCGTACTCGCTGGCGAGGCGGAATCGTTCCCGTTACTGCACCACTGGCGGGTGCTGCCCGGTCGCCCGCCGGTCGCGGCTGAGCACCTCGACATCGACGCCGTCGTCGCCCAGTTCGGCGGTCACCAGGCCGTGCGTGCGCGGTTCGAAGCGCTGGCGGGCGCCACCGCGAGCCTCGTACTGTTCCTCGAACATCTCCCCGACGAACTGCCTCGCTGGCTGAGCGACCCGGTCGGCAGAGCCGCGGCGGTCGAGCGGCAACTGTTTGAGATAGTGGCGTTCCTGCGTCACCGCGAGATGCTGCACTTGGACGGACACTTCGGCAACATCCGGGCCGACAAGAAGCGGCTCTACCTCGTCGACTTCGGGCTCGCCACCTCGCCGCGCTTCGACCTGTCGGACGCCGAGCGCCACTTCGCTGCCCGCAATGCTGGTCACGATGCCGACTATGCCTCAATGCGGTTGGTGAACTGGCTTGTCACCTCAGTATGCGGGGTGCCCGTGCCGGTCGGCAGCGGTCCCGTCGCACGCAACCAGTTCGTGCGCCGATGCGCGGCCGGCGATATCCCACCGGACCTGCCGCCGCCCATAGGGGAAATCATCGCCAGACATGCCCCCGCCGCCGCCCGGATGAACGACTTCTGCTGGCGCTTGTTTGACGGCGACCTTCAGGCCGAGTATCCCGGCAACGAGAACACAGTCCAGATCGTTGCGGATCGGGCAAGTTGAGCAAGGGAATTTTGCACTCACATCGGCTAGATCCGGACGCCGCCGGGTCGACCAGCATGACTGACGGTAGTTGATCGTTGCAGAGCAAGCTCGGCAGCGAGCCGCAGCCACACTCGCAGATGCCGATAGCTGCCGTGTACTCGGTGGCGTACCCGGCTCTGCACTCGAAGCCGTAGGCCGACACTGCTGGCCCGGGACGCGGACGAATACGACCGGTCACGAATACGTGCGTTGCACCAGTCCGCGCCGGCATTGGCGGCGAGCACTCCAGCGTCTGGACCTGCGTCGCCCACGCCGTTCGCGTACTTCGACCGCCGCTCGTCTTCGTGGAGAACGTCGCCGCCCTCCTCCGACGCGGACTCGACGTCGTCGAAGCCGACCTGGCCTCGATCGGGTACGACACGAGCTGGCTGTGCCTAAGAGCATCCGACATCGGCGCCGCCCACCGACGCGACCGGTTGTTCCTGCTTTATCTGGACAGTCGAGTGCCCTTGTGGTGCAGATCACGCGGGGAGCGTGAGGTGATACCACTGTCGGGTGCGGTACCGCCACGCCCGGACCCTGGTCCGCCGCGCTGGCACGCGCTACGCGACGCCGTACCGGTGCCACCGGACCTACCCGCCGCCATCGAAGAGTACGGCGCGGCAGTGCGGCTGCTGCACCGGGAATTCCTGGCCGGCAAGCAACCAGTCCAGGCCCGCCATCGGGTGCTGTCGGCGGTGCGGCTCGCCGGGGAGGCGTGCCGGCAGGAGATCCGCTTCTCCGGAACGATCGTGGTCTCCCAGCTGCGTACCGTCGCCAACGAGCTGCTGCGGGCCACCGGGGTCCGACGCGACGAGGCACGCCACCTGGTTCGCCGTGCCGCCGCCGGCCACTGAACGCTCCCACCCGACCGTCGGCCGGCCACGCGCCCCGCCTGCTCCGCCCCAGGGGCGCGCCGATTGGATGTACCGCACTCTGGCGGAGCAGCGTCGGCCGATGCGGAGTTGCCATACCGGCAGCGGGACCTGCCTGCGCTGGCAGACGGCAGCGGGTATTCGGGCTGGAGATGCTGCGCCCGGCGCCAACCCCCAGCTGCGGTATCGCGATGAGCAAGGCCCTGGACCACCGCTGACCGCGTTGGCGATCAGTGCCAGGGCGGCGCAGGGATCACCAGGCGTCCCAGTAGTAATCAGCGAAAAATCACCGACAACGCTGGTCAGAGCCGGTACCGCAGGGCGGCGGTGTCGCTCGTGCCGCCGATCGGTTGACCAGCGTTGCCGTTGATTGCGGGCTGGAAACTACGGCCGGGCCCATGGCGCAACTCCTCGTCGCCTGGGCCGTCGGCGACGACAGCCTGTTCGTGCCACGTGACCCCGACCCCCGAGCAGCAGCAGGCGAAATCCCGCTTCCTCACGCTGCCGCTGACCAGCCAGCAGCGGTGGCTCACCACTCACGCCCACGCTATCCGTACCTGCGGTGACAGGACTCTAACCTGAATCCCCGTGGGGCGGGCGGTTAGCTGGCCGTGCCGGTACCCCTCCGAAAGCTGCCGGCGCGGGGGTGCGGGTTCGGTTACCTCGCCCGTCCCCAGTCGCGTCGGGTGAGCGGCAGGCCCACCCAGAGCAGCAGGAAGGCCAGCGCGGTGATGGCGGACAGGAGCAGGGCGACGCCGCGGGGGAGCACGTAGTCGGTGATCAGCAGCACCGCGCTGGCCATGGCGATCAGCAGGAAGCCCAGGGCGCCGGTGGACACGCGGTGCGCGTATCGGACCAGCTCGGACTTGCGGCCGCGGCGGAACAGTGCCGAGTGCATCGCGACCGGCGCGATGATCAGGGCGGTCGCGGCGGCGGCGGACACCAGCGCAACGAGGTACGCGTCGCGCTGGAACGGGGTCACGTGCGGGAATCCGGCGGTGAACGGCAGGGTGAGCAGGAAGGCGAAGAGGATCTGCACGCCCGTCTGTGCGACGCGCAGCTCCTTCAACTCGTCGGTGAAGTTGCGCTCCAGGCGCTTCTTCTCGGTCTCCCTGGCCATGGCATTCCCACCTCCCGTCCCGTCCGGTTCGGTCGTCAAGGGCAGGACCGGTACCCGATGGTAGAACGGCGCGGGCCGGGGCGCTGGTGTTCGAGGGTTGCCGGCCTGGTTCCGGACGTCGCGGGAGTCGGGGCCGCAGGCCGCGCCCGCATCTGCGGTGCGGCGGGACGTTAGGTGCCGCGAAGAACAGGTATAGGGGGGCATGGCGACGGCAGGTGGCACGGGGACGGTGGCGGGCGGAGGTCGGCCGCCCGAGCCGCCCAACATCCTCTTCATCCTGGCCGACGATCTGGGTTGGGCGGATCTCGGCTGTTACGGCTCCACGGAGATCCGTACCCCCAACCTCGACCGGCTGGCCGGGGAGGGCCTGCTGTTCCGGCACGGCTACGCATGCTCGCCGTGGTGCTCGTCGACGCGCATCGGGCTGTACACCGGGCGCTACCCCACCCGGCTGCAGGCGGGCCTGGAGGAGCCACTGACCACGCGCGCGGAGGGCAACGGGATCCCCGCCGACCAGCCGACCCTGTCGTCGTTGCTGCTCGCCGCCGGCTACGAGACGGCCATGTTCGGCAAGTGGCACTGCGGGTGGTTGCCCTGGTACAGCCCACTGCGCATCGGCTTCCAAAGCTTCTACGGCAACTTCGACGGGGCGATCGACTACTTCGAGCACCTCAACACCACGGGCGAGGCCGACCTGTACGAGGGAGAGACCCCGGTGGAGGAGGCCGGCTACTACACGTCGTTGATCTCCGACCGCGCGGCCGAGTTCGTCGCCGCGGACCGCACCGGCCCGTTCTACGTGCAGCTCAACTACACCGCGCCGCACTGGCCCTGGGAGGGCCCTGGCGACCGCGACGTCGGTGCGGAGATCCGGCGCAGGTTCAGTCGGCAGTCGGTGCCCACCCCCCTGATCCACCCCGACGAAGGCTCGCTGGCGAAGTACGCCGAGCTCGTGCAGGAGATGGACGCGGGCATCGGCAGGGTGCTCGCCGCGCTCGCCGAGGCCGGACGCGCCGAGCAGACCATCGTGGTCTTCACCTCCGACAACGGCGGTGAGCGGTGGTCGAAGAACTGGCCGCTCGTGGGCGAGAAGGGTGACCTCGCCGAGGGCGGCATCCGGGTGCCGCTGATCCTGCGCTGGCCGGCCGCCGTGGCCGGCGGCCAGGTCACCGACGAACCGGTTCACACCCTGGACCTGACCGCGATGCTGCTCGACGCCGGGGGGACGGCGCCGGACGAGGGCTATCCGTTGGACGGGGTGAACCTGTTGCCGTGGCTGGTCGACGGGGTCGACTTCCCCGAGCACGACTTGTTCTGGCGTACCTCCAACCAGGGAGCATTGCGCCGCGGCCGGTACAAGTACCTGTTCGACCGCCGAGACCGCTCGGTGCTGGGCAACTGGCCGCGCCGCCCCGGTCCCTTCCACCTGCTGTACGACGTGACGGTCGACGGCCGTGAGCAGGCGGACATCGCCGACCACCATCCCGAACTGCTGGACGACCTGCGCACGACCTGGACGCGGATCGACGCCGAGCTGCTGACCTTCCCGCCGGAACACCCCGGCGTGCCGGCGACGACGGCCGAGCACAGCGAGCCGGACTGAGGTGGTGTGATGATGCTGCGCGATGTCCTGTCCGGGCTGGCGAACCTGGCGGTCCTGGTGTTCGCCGTGACGTCGATGCTCTCGGTCGGGTTCGTCCACTCGGCCCGGGAGATCCTCAGCCCACTGCGGGACGTGTCGAAGTTGCTGCGGGCGCTGCTGGCCAACTTCGTCCTGGTCCCCCTCCTCGGGCTCGCCATCGTCCGGCTCTGGCCGCTCGAGCGCCCGCTGGAGGCCGGGCTCGTCCTGGTCGCGATGGCCGCCGGCGCACCGTTCCTGATCAAACTGACCGCACTGGCCAAGGCCGAGGTCGCGCTCAGCGCCACGCTGCTGGTGCTGCTGCTACCCCTCACCGTCCTGTACGCGCCGATCGTCGTGCCCCGGGTCCTGCCCGAGGCGGACGTCTCCGCCGTCGCCCTCGCGGTGCCGCTGGTCCTCACCATGCTGCTGCCCCTCGCCGTGGGCCTGCTGGTCCACGCGCGCTGGCCCGCGCTGGCCCGGCGGTCGACGCCGGTCGTCCGCCACGCTTCCACTGTCGCGCTGGTGGTGCTCGTCGCGGGTACCACGCTGGCCAACATCCCGACGATCATCGAGCTGTTCACGACGGGCGCGATCGTGGCGCCCGTGCTGCTGATCGTCGGCGCGTTCGTCATTGGTTTCCTGCTCGGCGGCAAAGACCGCAATGCCCGCGAGGTGCTCGGGCTCGGCACCGCGCAGCGCAACATCTCCGCGGCGACGGTGATGGCCACCCAGGGCTTCGCCGACAACGACACCCTGGTCATGGTGATCGCGGCGTCACTCGCCGGCTTCGCGCTGCTCTTCCCTGCGGCAGCAGTGCTGCGCCGCAGTGAGTCCGCCCCCGCCACCCCGAACGGTTGAGCCGCCTTGTGCGCCCACGCTCGAACCAGGCGTGCGGAGCGCCGGTGCGTCACTCCAGCGCGATCCGCACCACCTGAACGTCCTTGTCGAGGCTCACCTCGAGGATCCGGGGCCGCTCGTGGCGCGGGATCACGCTGATCGTGCCGTCCCGTTCGAGGTAGGCGAGCCGCACCCGGGAGAGATCGTTTTCGCTGCCCGTCTCGTGCAGCGCCTGGTCGAGATCCATCCGGGAGATGTGCGCGTCGCGCAGCGCGGCAGGATCGGCCTGCCCGTCCTTGACCAGCAGCACCGGATGCCCCTTGACGAGCGGACCGAACCAGTCGAGGCGGTACGCGAGGGCCGCCATCAGCCGATGCAACATGACAAGCACGAAACCGGCCAGCCAGATCGCGAGCAGCCCCAAGGTGTTCGTGATGGCGCGGCTCATCACGGAGCCGAACATGATCGCCACGACCAGGTCGAACGCCGTCCCCTTACCGAACAGCCGCTTGTGGCCCAGACGGACGATGATCACCGCCACCACGAAGGTCAGGACCGCCCGCAGCGCCATCTGACCGGGATTGAGATTGTCCGCGCCGATACCGACCAGGGACCGCAAAAACTCAATCATCTGACCGGCACCTCCAGCCTCGCCTGAACCGCGATAATCAGGATCAATCCGAGAATACTGGACACTGCCGGGGCCGCGGCGGCGTGAAGCGACGTTTGCCGTGGACACCACCAGGGGGTGCCGCCAGGCCGCACTGCGGCGAGCCCCGGTCGAGGTAGATCCGTTCGGCCGGCACCCCGAGGTCGAGCAGAACCTGTCGGGTCGCCTCCAGGTTCCGCTAACGGACACCCCGACGGTCAGCATCACTCAAGATTCAATATTTGGCTGGCTGAGACAGCTGATAAAGAGCAAACGACGTCTGCGGCTGGATGGATGTCGTTCGGCAGCGGCCCGTCGACGCCTGGGATGTGACAGGGTCTGCGGAGACCTCCGCGTAGACGAGCACGGCGGGGCCACTGCTTGTAACTTGGCACGTCGACGCCTGGTAATGCCGGGACCATCGAGTCCTTCGTCAAGACCGCGCGTGGTGCGCTCCAGCGCCGCTTGGGCCAGCGGGTGACGTCTGTGGGACAGCACGGGACGTGATCCCTGGGTAGATCGGCGACCTGCTGGCCCAAGTCGTAGCACCACAGGCGGGACAGCGATGCTGATCATGGTTCGAGCCCGCCCGGCTCGGCACACACCTCGCTACAGGCGAGCCCTTGAGCTCTGACGCGAGACGGGAGCCGCGCGGGTCGCTGGGATCGCGAACGGCTCAATCGGAGGGAAGACCATTGAGTCTCGTATCAGGGCGCCGCGCGTTCCCGCCAGGGATCCGAACCAGCTCCGACACGCGAAGGAGTACAGGTGCAGGTGTACTGCGGTATCGACTGGGCTGAGCGGCATCACGATGTGGCCCTGGTCGACCAAGACGGCAACCTCGTGGCCAAGAAACGCCTCCACGAGACCGTCGAAGGATCCGCCCAGCTCGTGGACATGTTGGCCGCGGCGGGCGACAGCGCGGACGCCCCGATCCCGGTAGCGATCGAGACACCGCGCGGCCTGCTGGTCGCGGCGCTACGGGCGATTGTCGAGGGTGTGGTGTTCGGTGAAGCCGGCCAGGTGTCTCGTGGCCAGGTCAACGCCGACCTCCAGCGAGTCCGTCAGCCACGGGATCCAGGCACCGCTCCGCTTGTTGGCCGCAGGGCGGGCCGGCCAAGCAATAGCATTCGGCACACGAGATCAGGCAGCAGGACAGTTCGCCTGCCGAGCGGCGGTTATACCGCCGAAGGGTCTGCGCGGTCACGCCGACATGCAACACTGACCACATGGACCAGCCGGTCATCGCAGAGTTCCAGGGCGGGCCCCTCGACGGTACCCGCCGGATTCAGCAGGACCTGCCGTCGACCTACGTCGAGCCGACTCCAGGGACGGCCACCGGAGACCTCGCTGGGCGATCACATCAGCGGAGAGGCACCTCGATGGTCTATGAGCTATTGATCGACGCGGCGAGCGGGAGACCCGACGCTGACGGCTCCGGACTGTACCGGTACGAGTTCCGGGGCTACCGGCACGGTAAGTAGGCCTTGCCCACCGCCACCACCCGCGCCGAAACCGAGGATGAGAACCAGGTGCAGATGGGTGGAACCTTAAGCTCGTAACTTTTTCATCAGGATGCCGAGCCGGACTCCGAGGCCGTGCTCCGCGCAGCCGGGGTGCAGCCCGACGTCCTGCTCTGGCTGCTGCGGCCTGGCCGGCAACTTCGGTTTCGAACAGGGACACTACGAGGTATCCGAGGCATGCGCCGAGCGAGTTCTGCTGCCGGCCGTGCGGGACGCCGCGGACACTGACGTGCTCCTCGCCGACGGGTTCAGCTGCCGCACCCAGGTGACGGCCTGCTCCCGCAACCGATTCACGTCCTCGTCGTCGGGCACTCCTCGTTCCGAGTTCCGTCAACCGCTGATCCGCCTCCTTGCGTCGATCCACGCGGCGAACCGGCACCGGCCGGATCCAGACAGCGCGCACCAGGGCGGACAAACCCTCAGTTACCCGACGGGACTGATCGCCATAGCGTACAAATCTCGCCCGAGTGCCGAGTGGGTCAGGCAAGGAGACAGCCAATCAAGGGTCGGCCCCGGCGACGAGTTCGCGGCCATCCCTTCAGGCCAACCGGTACGCGGCCGCGGTTGGGCCGGAATTGCATGCGGTGGCCGGCACCGTCCAGTTGTGCAGCCACGCTGCGTTCGGTGGCTGGCACCGGTGAGGCGTGAGCGGCCGCGGGCACCGGCCGAACTCCGGCTGCGCCGAGCCCGCCGGCCGTGACGCTCCGGCGAGGCAGCCACCCGGCACCCGCCGGCAGCATTCCTCAGGGGTCCGCGTCGCCCACGCCGCCAGCGATCTCGGTGTGCGCTGGTACAGGAACCGGCCCGACAGGAGTTGGCTGGCCTAGGCTCACTGCCGTTTCCAGCATCAGCGCATGCACCAACGCCTGCGGCAGGTTGCCGCGCAACTGCCGCTGGCCGACGTCATACTCCTCGGTGTAGAGGCCCGGCGGCCCGCACGCCGCTCGGTTGCGCTCGAACCATCGGTTCACCCCGACCGGGTCGCCGCCTTCAAGGCGGCGAGCGCTGCCGCGAAGCCGCAGAGCAGAAACGCGCCCGCCGCGTCGCCGAGCCACCGCCGGCCTGGCGGCGACGCACCTCGACGACCTTGCCAGCACGCTGGGCGATCTGTCCTACGCGATCGACGATCTCGAAGCCCGGCGGGCGGCCGCGTTCCGGGTTCGCCGGACAACCCGGCACCTCGTACACGACCTCAACGTGCACACGTCCCCGATTCCGGAATCACAAGAGGCAATCACCGTCACCCTGATCAAGATCGTCGTCGCCGACATCGTGGTCTTCGCCGACGCCAATCGGGTGGGGACGTAAGGACGCCGAGTACCGCAGGGCATCACGCTGCGCGAGGGGTTGCCGGTTGGCGCGGGCAGAGACCCTGTTCCGCATCGCCCGGTTGTCGGCCCCGCACACGTCCGCCGCGTCACGGACGCCTCGCCGCGCCGTTCGGCGACGTCCGCCTCAAGTGGGTGGTGGTGGCGGGACCGGCCGGCCGGCGGGCACCGGTCGGGCGCGTTCGGCCCAGGTGTGCAGGGCGTCGCGGTCGCCGGCGGCGTCCAGGTTGAGCGCTGCCTCGATGAGGGCGAGGTGGGTGAACGCCTGAGGATAATTGCCCAGGGCGGTTCCGTCGCCGGCGAGTTGTTCGGAGTAGAAGCCGAGCGGTCCCGCGTATGCGCTGAGTTGGTTGAAGAGCTGCCGTGCCGAGTCTCGCTCGCCGGCCAGCACGAGGGCGGAGACCAGTTCGAACGAGCAGAGCAGGAACGCCCCCTCCTCGCCGGGCAGCCCGTCGTCCGCCTGGTACCGGCGGATCAGGGCGGGGCCGATCGCGAGTCGCTGCCGGATCCGGTCGATGGTGGCGAGCATCCGCGGGTCGTCAGCGGGGAGGAAGCCGACCAGCGGGATCCGCAGCAGGGACGCGTCGAGATCGGTGCAGCCGTACGCCAGCACGAAGCTGCCCGCCGCGTCGTCGTAGCCGCGGTCGAGGACCTCGGCGTGCAGGTCGTCGCGGGCCTGCCGCCAGCTGTCGACGGCGGCGGCGCGGTCGTCGAGCAGGTCGGCCAGGCGGATGCCCCGGTCGAGGCAGACCCAGGTCATCACCTTCGAGTTGACGTAGTGCCGGCGGGGGCCGCGGATCTCCCAGGTGCCGTGGTCGGGTTCGCGCCACCGCCGCGCCATGGTGTCGACGTGCCGCCGCAGCAGCCGCCACTGGTCGCCGGTCAGGTCGCCGGTGAGCTGCTGGTAGACCAGCGCGGCGTCGAGGATGTGACCGTAGGTGTCGAACTGGACCTGGTCGGCGGCCTCGTTGCCGGTGCGGACCGGTCGCGAGTCGGCATAGCCGGACAGGTGCGGCAGTTCCCGCTCGGTGGTGGTGTGGCCGTGGATGCCGACGAGCGGGGCGATCGGGTCCGCCTGCGTGGCGCAGATGTCCAGCAGGAAGTGCAGGTACCGCCGGCCCTCCTCGGCGTGACCGAGTCGGAACAGGGCGAGCAGTAGCAGCGAAGCGTCCCGGTGCCAGGTGAACCGGTAGTCCCAGTTCCGCACCCCGCCGATCTCCTCGGGCAGCGCGGTGGTGGTGGCGGCCAGCAGGGCGCCGGTCTCGTCGAACGACAGGCCGCGCAGCACCAGGGCGCTGCGCCGCACGGCCTCCGCGGCGAAGCCGGCGTAGTCGCTGCGGCCGGACCAGTCCCGCCAGGTGCGGCAGGTCCGATCGAGCAGCCCGGTCGGATCCGGCGCCGGCCCCGCGGCGTCGCCGTAGTCGAGCAGGATGGTGGCCGTCCGGCCGGCGGGCAGTTCCACCTCGGCGGTCAGCGCCGCCCCGTCCGCGACGAGCGGCAGGTCCGCGCCGACCCGCAGCGGAACCCCGGAGGCGTGCCACCGGCCGTCGACCTGCGTCCAGCCGGT
The DNA here is from genome assembly GCF_003857055.1 of Micromonospora inaquosa. Classification (GTDB taxonomy): domain Bacteria; phylum Actinomycetota; class Actinomycetes; order Mycobacteriales; family Micromonosporaceae; genus Micromonospora; species Micromonospora inaquosa. The sequence goes on from NZ_QGSZ01000206.1 coordinate 22,300, forward strand.
GGCCCCGGCGCCGAAGCCGGGTCGTGGGGTGATCCGCACCATCAGCCGCACCACACCGCGCTCGGCCGTCACCTGGCGGACCAGTACCTTGCCGGCCCGGATCGGTTGCGCGGCGTCGCCCGGCCCGACGGCGAGGAAGTCTCGGCCGACGGCCCTGCCGCCCGGGCCGTCGTACTCGCTGTGTAGCACCAGGGTGTCCGGCAGGTACCGGCGGGCCGCTGCCGGGCAGCCGTCGACGGTGAGCGAGAACGCGCCGCCGACCTGTCGGTCGAGCAACCGGGCGAAGACGGCGTCACCCTCGAAGTGCGGTACGCAGAACCATTCGACCGTCCCGTGCGGTGCGACCAGCGCGGCGGTGTGGGTGTCGGAGAGGAAGGCGTACGAGTCGACGGGCGGGAAGCTCATACCAGCTCCGGCAGCACGCGGGAGCCGAAGACCTCCAGGAATCCGTCCTGGTCCCGCCCGACATGGTGCAGGTAGATCTCGTCGACGCCCAGGTCAGCGTACTCGCGCAGCCAGTGCGTGTGCCGGCCGGTGTCGCTGGAGACCAGCACGTGCTCCCGCATGTCCTCCCGGCGGACGTAGGCGGTGGCCTCGGCGAAGTCGTCCGGGGTGGCCAGGTCCCAGCCGAGATCGCTGCCGAGGATGGCGGTACGCCACTGCTCGTGGGCCACCCGTAGGGCGGTCTCCTCGTCGGCGGCCCAGGACAGGTGCACCTGCAGCAGTACCGGCCCGCCACCCCCGCCGTCCCGGTACGCGTCGACCACCTGCCGTACCCTGTCGATGCCCTGGTTGATGGTGATCAGCCCGTCCGCCCAGGAACCCGCCCAGCGGGCGGTCTCCGGGGTGACCGCCGCCGCGTACACCGGTGGCGGCTGCGCCGGCCGCGACCACAGCACCGCCCGGTCGACGGTGACCAGCCCCCTGTGGTCGACGCACTCGCCGGCGAACAGGGCGCGGATCACCTGCACGCACTCCCGCAGCCGGGCGTTGCGTTCCGGCTTGGCCGGCCACCGGGCGCCGGTGATGTGCTCGTTGAGCGCCTGGCCGCTGCCGAGGGCGAGCCAGAACCGACCCGGGAACATCTCCGTCAGGGTGGCCGCGGCCTGCGCGACGATGGCCGGGTGGTAGCGCTGGCCGGGCGCGTTCACCACGCCCAGCGGCAGGTCGGTACGGGCCAGCGCCGCCCCCAGCCAGGACCAGGCGAATCCGGAGTGGCCCTGCTCAGCCCCAAACGGGGCGAAGTGGTCCGAGCACATCGCGCGGGTGAAACCGGCCGCCCGGGCCGCCTCGACCAGCCGCAGCAGCGCGCTCGGCGGGAACTGCTCGTGCGAGGCGTGGAAGCCGAGGACCGGCATGGGCTCCTCCCGCCGTCGGTGCTCCGCCGGGTGCGGATGACCCGGTTTACCCGCCCTTCCCGCGCGGAAACGACGCCCGCACCCGGCGGCACGACGCCCCGAACCGGCCGGGCAGGATCCCATCACTGCCGGGCAGGCTGCCGAGCAGGACGGCGCGGCTGCTGCGTGGGCCAGGTCCTCCGCCACGTTGCCCAGCAGCTTCTCGTCGAGCCCGTGCCCCAGCCGCCCGATCACCAGCAGGTCCACGTCGCGGACGTCGGCGGCGGCCAGGATGGCGTCGGCCGGGTGGCCGGCCACGATCTCCGTGCTCGCGTCGCCCAACCCGTCCGGCAGGGTGCGGGCAACCTCGTCCAGCATCCGCCGGGCCCGCTGGCGCTCCGCGTTCGCCTCGAGGTCAACCAGGTCCGGGTCGGTGACGGTGACCAGGACCAGCTCGCTGGTGGTCCCGGTCAGCGCGTGGGCGACGGCGCGCAGCGCCCGGTCGGAGCCGGGTGAGCCGTCCAGGCCGACCAGCGCGCGCAAGGCCGGGCCGGGTGGGTGCCGGCGCCCGGAAGCGGACGTCGAACCGCTGCCGGGCGGCCCGACCACGCTCGACGACGATCGGGACGAGCAGCGGGCCGGGCAGCCCGCCGACGAGGTACCAGAGCAGGTTGCGGTACCCGCCGCGGGTGACGAAGACCGCCGCGGTAGCCAGTTCCGCCGCCAGCCAGGCCACCAGCGCCAGCTGGGCCCAGCCCAGCTCAGCCATGGTGGCTCCGGGGCGCGGGTGGTGCGGGCGGGTCGGTCATGCCGGTGAATACTCCCGGCGGCGGTGGGTACGCCACCGCGTCCAGTCGGGGGAGGAAGGGTCGTGGGACAGGAGTTCGTCAACTGGTCCGGCAGCCTGTCCTTCACGCCCGCCGAGTACGCGGAACCGGCCGACGAGGACGAGGTCCGCGCCCTCGTGCGGCGCGCCCGGCAGGACGGAACCCCGGTCCGCCCGGTGGGCTCGGGACACTCGTCGAGCCCGCTGGTCCGGACCGACGGGATCCTGCTCAGCCTGGACCGGATGGCCGGAGTGATCTCCGACCGGGGCAACCTGGCCACGGTGTGGGCGGGCACAAGGCTGAAGACGCTGGGGGAGGGCCTGTACGACGCCGGTCTGGCGATGGACAACCTCGGCGACGTGGACTACCAGTCGATCGCCGGGGCGACCGCCACCGGCACCCACGGCACCGGCCTCCGCTTCGGGAACCTGTCCACCCAGGTGGCCGGCGTCCGACTGGTCACCGGCACGGGCGAGATCCTGGACATCGGCGCGGACAGCAACCCCGAACTCCTGCCGGCGGTGCGGTTGTCCCTCGGCACCCTAGGCGTGGTCACCCAGGTCACCCTCCAGGTGCAGCCCCGCTACGACCTGCACCGACGGTCCTGGTGCGCCCCCATCGACTGGACCCTCGACCACCTCGCGGAGCTCCAGCACACCAACCGCAACATGGACTTCTACTGGTACCCACGCAGCGACCAAACGCAGATCCGGGTGATGAACCGGGCCGACGAGACACCCGAGCAGCAGGTCTGGGCCCTGCCCCGGGTGCCCGGGTCGGACCCGTGGGCACAGGCCCGCGAGGTCCAGGTCGGACCGACGCACCGCACCATCCCCCGGCACCGCGAGCTGCGATTCGAGGAGATCGAGTACATGCTGCCGGCGGAGGCGTTCCCGGCCTGCTTCGCCGAGGTTCGGCGGCGGATCCGGGAACGGCACCGCCGGGTGGCCGGATGGCGGGTGCTGGTGCGCAGCATCGCCGCCGACGACATCTGGCTCAGCAACGCGTACGGCCGGCCCACCACCACCATCGCCTGCCTTCAGAACACCTCGCTGCCCTACGAGGAGTACTTCCGGGACATGGAGGCGGTCTTCCGGCAGTACGGCGGCCGGCCGCACTGGGGCAAGAAACACTGGCTGACCGCCCGCCAGCTGCGCCCCCTCTATCCCCGCTGGGACGACTTCCAGGCGCTGCGGCGCCGACTCGACCCGGACGGGGTGTTCCTCAGCCCCGACCAGACCCGGCTGCTGGAGGAGCGGTGATCCCGGAAATCGGCGCGCGGACCTGGGTGGTACCCGGCGGGCACGTGCCGTTTCCCAACCACGGCCCGGAACCGGAGTTCACCGGCTTCGACCAGCTCTGCGTACTCAACGCCACCGACCGGGACGCCGAGCTCGGCCTGGACATCTACTACGAGGACGCGGACCCGGTCGGGCCGTACCGGATCCTGGTCGGCGCCCGGCGCATCCGGCATGTCCGGGTCAACGATCTGATCGACCCTGCGGCGGTACGGCTGGACCGGCCCTACGGGTGCGTGCTGCGCTCGCCGGTGCCGGTGGTGGTGCAGTTCCTCCGGCAGGACACCCGGCTGCCGGGCGTTGTCGCGCTCACTGGCACGATGGCCCATCCCGCATGACAGCGGCGAAGGTTCGCGACCGTCCGCGCCGGGTATGTCCGGCCACGCGGTTCCCGGCGGACACACGGTGACGACGGCACTGCGGGTCCGATTGCGGCACGCTGGCCGGACGGGTCGCCGCCGGTTGGAGACGTACCTCATCGTGGCGGCGCAGGCCGGCCTGGCCGCGACCCTGGCCTGGCTGGCAGCCCGGGAGCTGCTGGGCAACCAGGATCCGACCTTCGCCCCGGCTGAAGCGGTCGGTGTGATCGCCGCCGCACTGGGCAACCGAGCCCGACGCACCGTGGAGCTGGTCGTCGGGGTGTTACTCGGCATCTTCGTCGGCGATACGCTGGTGGAAATCCTGGGTACCGGCCCGTGGCAGACGGGCGTCATCGTCTTCCTGTCGGCGGCGGTGGCTGCGGCGGCTCGCGGCACCGGTGCGCTGATGACCCAAGCCGGCGGTACCGCGGTGCTGGTCGCCACCGTCACCCCCACCTCGCCCGACCTGGAGTGGTCCCGGACCGCCAACGCGACGGTCGGGGGAGCGATCGGCCTGCTGGTGGTGCTGGTGCTCGCCCCGTTGAACCCGATGCGCACCGTACGCCGGGTCGCGGACCCGACACTGAACCTTTTCGCCCGGGAAATGACCGCCTCGGCGGAGGCGCTGGCCCGCGCTGACGCCCGCGCCGCTCAGGAGATCTTGCACCGGATGCGCGCCGCGAAGCCACAGCTGGAGCGGCTCAGCGAGGCGGTGACCGCCGCCGAGGAGGTCGTCCGGCTCCCCCCGGTGCGCTGGCGCCGCCGTCGAACGCTGGCCGCCTACGGGCGGGCTGTCGAGCACATGGACCGGGCCTTCCGCAACAGCCAGGCCATGGTGCGCCGCATCGGCACCACGCTGCGCGACGAGGAACCGGTCCCGGCCGACCTGCCCGCCGCCGTCGAACGTCTCGGCGAGGCCGTGCGGATGCTGCACCGCGAGTTCCTCGCCGCCCGCGAACCCGTGCAGACGCGCGAGCGGGTGCTGAGCGCGGTGCGGGAAGCCGGCGAGGCATGCCGGCAAGACATTGGATTCTCCGGCACCATCGTCGTGGCGCAGCTGCGCACTGTTGCCAATGACATGCTCCGCGCCACCGGGGTGTCCAGCAACGAGGCCCGGCGGATGGTCCGCCGGGCCGCCGCCGGGTAGTCGCAACGCGAGCACCATCACCAGTCGAAGAACAACCTCCGCAAAGGCGGCCTGCTGCCCGCTGCCCTCCCGCCGCAGCAGAAACCGCCGCGCGCCCCACTCTGTGTCGCCGCCGGCCCAAACCGGCGTCCCACAACCCGTCATCTCAACGCCCGCTACCGCAGGGCAGTGAAGGCCCGCGGCCACTTCCCCAACGAGCAGGCGGCGTTGAAGTGTCTGTACCTGGTTACCAGGTCCCTGGATCCCACCGGAGCAGGCAGAACGCGATGGACGATGCGCTGGAAACCCGCGTTGAACGCCTTCGCCATCACCTTCAGCGACCGCTTCCCAGCCGCTGAAACCTACTAACCAAGATCGCCGGGGCTCGGTATGACGGGGACGCCGACCCATGCTGGTCAGGAAGACTCCACCGCGTCCGCGCCGGTGAGGCGCCGCAGTTGAGCGGTGAACGCTCGTCGCGCTGGGTGGTCGCTTGCGGGCCCTATCGGCGGCTCAAGCAAGGCCAAACGACGTACGGCCAGGCCGGCTCAACGACCTGATCGATCACGAGGCGGTCCACGTCGATCGACCGTACGGATGCGTGCTGCGTTCGCCGGTGCCGGTGGTCGTGCAGTTCCTCCGCCAGGACACTCGGCTGCCGGGCGCGGTCACGCTGACCGGCGCGATGGCGTTCCTCGCCTAACCGCGTGTGACGAACGTGAATCCGGGTAGCCGCCCCCATGTTCGCCCGCGTCGCGCCAGCGGAAAGCCCCGGCTCACCGGTCGGTCGGCTGCGGAGCCGGCTGGCCAAAGCCAGCCGGGCCGCGTACCGGCGGTTCCGGACGTACCTGATTATCGGCGTCCAGGCCGGTCTCGCGGCAGCGCTCGCCTGGGTGATCGCCCATCAGCTGCTGCGCATCGAGGAGCCCACGTTCGCTCCGGGTGCCGCGGTGGCGGTGATCGGTGCGTCGCTGGCCAGGCGAGCGCTGCGCACCGTCGAGCTGCTCCTGGGCATTGGGGTCGGCATCGCCGCCGGTGACTTGCTGATCGCCCTGATCGGCACCGGAGCGTGGCAAACCGGGATCATCGTCTTCCTGGCAGTCACCGGCGCGGCTGCCGCTCGGGGTACCGGCCTGCTGATGACGCAGGCCGGCGCCACCGCGGTACTGGTGGCGACGCTCACCCCGGCCAACCCCGACTTGGAGCTGCCCCGGGCGATCAACGCCCTGGTCGGCGGCCTGGTCGGGCTCGTCGTGATGCTGGTCCTGGCGCCGCTCAACCCGTTACGCACCATACGTCGGGTCGCCGGCTCCGCCTTGGACCTATTCGCCCGCCAGATGACCGCCTGCGCCGAGGCCCTCGCCAATGGTGACGCCAGCCAGGCGGAAGCGGTGCTGGACCAGATGCGCAACTCGGAGTCGAAGCTGATCCAGCTCAGGGAGGCGGTGTCCGCCGCCGACGAGGTGGCCCAGTTCTCCCCGCTACGGTGGCGCCGGCGTCGGGCGGTAAGCGCCTACCGGGATGGCGTCAAGCACATGGAGCGGGCGTACCGCAACAGCCGGACTCTGGCCCGCCGCGCTGGCACAGCCCTACGCGACGCTGAACCGGTGCCACCGGACTTACCCGCCGCCATCGAAGAGTACGGCGCGTCGGTGCGGCTGTTGCACCGAGAGTTCCTGGCCGGCGAGGAACCGGTCCAGGCCCGCGATCGGGCGCTGTCGGCAGTGCGGCTCGCCGGGGAGGCGTGCCGGCAGGAGATCGGCTTCTCCGGAACGATCGTGGTCTCCCAGCTGCGTACCGTCACCAACGACCTGCTGCGAGCCACCGGGGTGCGGCGCGACGAGGCACGCCACCTGGTTCGCCGTGCCGCCGCCGGCCACTGAACGCTCCCACCCGACCGTCGGCCAGCCACGCCGCCCACCAGGTCGGCCTACTTACCAGTCTCGCAGCAGGTCCGCCCACGATCCGGTCGATTCGCGGTAGCCGTCGGCCAGGGCGACTAGCTCCTTGGTGACCGTCGGCGCGAACCCCGACCATCACGAGCAGGCAGAGTCTGTCCTCGCCGAGACGCACATGGACGTGGATGCCATCGGCCCAACACATACAAGTAGTCAACCCGCGACAGGTCCAGCTTGCATCAGGTGCGGTAATCGTCGGTCCTGGCATCGGCGGTGGATCCGCAGGTGGTGGCCGGCTCGGCCGAGGAGGAGAACGCCGCGTTGCGGCGGCGGGTGCGACAGTTGGAGAAGGCACGGGACATTCTGCGGAAGGCAGCCCGGGTATTTCGCCGGGGAGACGCGGTTGTGTCAGATCATTGAGTCGCTCGAGCTTCTACTACTGGCGGTCGACTGCCACGATGCGGAAGGCCGCCGAGGTGCCCCTCGCGGGGTCGGATCGGGCGGTGCACACGGCGAAGGGCGGCATCTATGGGGCGCCGGCACTCCAATGTCCCGCACCGCCGGTCTGGCTGATCCATGACCACAACCACCGGTGGATGACTCGACCTGCCGGTCCGATGGTCGAATATCGGGCGAGATTGGGCGTTGCCCACCGGCGACCTCGGTCGGGTCGTCGCTCGCTGCGGGGCACCAAGGAGGCCACAGAGGCCGTGACCATCGATCACCTCATCGGCAAGCGCCTCGGTAAGGGCATCTGGGTCCGACCGCCTCCCCCTCGGCGCGGGCATGACGGACGATCCGGAGCAGGCGGCCATCGGGTTTCGAGGCACTGATGACGGGCAAGGACGACGGTGTGGTCGGCTCGCTGAAGAACGAGGTGATGGCCGACATCGCCGAGGTGAGGTCGTAGACGGAGAAGCCACAGATGCATCGCAGGATGGGCCCGGGGAGCTGGCGCGGAACCACCGATACCGGCCCGGGGCAGGAGAGGATAGCGGCGATGAACCAGCCGGTGGACAACACGACAGCATATGGGCACGATCAGGACCGTCAGCCGCCGAAGAGTCGCACAACCGCGCAGCGGACGGCGGACCGGAACCCCGACGACTACGGCCCGGACGCCGAGGACGGCACCGACGTCAACCCGGATTCGGGAGTCGAGTTCGGCGAGGTCGACAGCACCCCTGGCACCCGACCTCGCTGACTGTCGGCTCTGTGTCAACCCACTCAGGCCTACCGAGAGTTCAGCTTCCCGCAACCTCAAATAGGTGACACTGTCAACAACAGGACTGACTTGATTTTTAACCTGTGCGGCGTGGTCGGGGATTGACGGTCTTCGCCTTCTTGTAGCCGGTGTCTTGGCGTTGGTGGTGGTCGGATGTGGACGTCGTAACGCGCGATGGGGTGAGTGTTGCGGTGTCCGGGTGGCCGCCCTGGTCCTGGCCGGGAGGGTTTGGGTGCACTGGCCGGGCAGGTCAGAGGCTGTCGCACAGCTTCCGATCTTCAACTGTCAAGAGGTCCTCTGCCTGGCATCGTGGTGGAAGATCTTGTTCAGGTTGTGCACCGCCCCGAGGAGTTTGATCTCGGTGTCGACGGCGGCGATGCCGCGTCGGTGCACGCGGCGTCCGAAGCGCTGGAACAGCTGGTCGAAGCCTGGTTCGACGAGGGCGCCGCGGCGGGCGTAGAGCTTCTTGCCTTCGGCGGATGCCAGCCGGGTGGCCATCTCGCGGTGACCGGCGGGGACGTCGTGCCTGGGTGGCGTGCTCGCGTGGGTCGGCTCGTACTCCTTGGTGATCGACACCAGCAGCGGGAGATCGGCCAGGGCTGCGAAGTTCGCGGTGCTGGCATAGCCGCTGTCGGCCAGCCATGCCGCGACGGCGCCGGTGAGGCCCGCGGCCGCGCTGTTGTGCTGAGCGCGTCTGATGACCGGGATCAGGGCGGTGGTGTCGGAGGGTTGTCGTGCAGCTCCATCGCGAGGAGGACCTGGTTGCGGGCGCTGGCGATCTGCACGTTGTAGCCCTGCACGTATCCCCCGTGCTTGCCGAGCATCTGGCTCCCCTCTGTGTCAAGACATCGCCGGGAGGAGAGTTCTATCCTGGGTCTCGGCGGGTCCGGGAAGTGACTTCTCCGAAGAGCCGGCTGGGGGATGAGAGTCGGTCACGCTGGAGTCAGTAGTCGTTCCCCGGTGTCCTCCCGGGCCCGCCGCCGTGGCCACCGCGTCGCTGATCATGCACCGGTAGACGATGTCGGACAGGCGTCGTTTCAGGGCGCGCATCGCTTCCATCGATGTCTTGCCGCCGGCTTTCTTCCGGTCGAAGTAGGCGCGTCCTTCGGTGGGGTTGCGCAGCTGGACGGTGGCCATGATGTGCAGCACCCGGTTGATCTGCCGGTTCCCGGCACGGGAGAGCCGGTGGCGTACCTGCTCGCCGGAGGATGCGTCGATGGGGGCGGTGCCGTTCCAGGAGGCGAAGTGGGCCCGGTTCGGGAAGCGGGTGATGTCACCGACCTCGACCAGCAGCCGGGCGGCGCCGGACGGTCCGATGCCGTGCAGGTCCATCAACGTGGTGCCGGTGGAGGCGACCAGTTCCTTCAGTTCCTTGTCTGCCTCCTTGGAGCGGCGGTAGACCCGTTCGAGGTCGGCGTTCAGCTCCGCGGCGACCCGCCGTCGGGCCTTGCCGACCGCGTCACGGGGCCGGACAGTGGCCAGCAGCGCCTTGGCCTGGGCGGCGGACAGACTCTTCTTCGCCCCACCCGTAATCAGTTCCAGCAGCAGTTGATGCAGCTGGGACACCATCCGGGTGTGGTCCTCGCCGAGCGAGCGGCGCCGGTCGACCAGAATCCGCAGCAGGGCCAGCTGCTCATCGTTGACGACGGGGCGCAGCCCGGTCATTCGGGTGCCGACCAGCGCGATGGAGTGGGCGTCGGTGGCGTCGGTCTTGCGGCCCTGCCCGGTGGCGAACACCCGCGCCCTGGCGGACAGCTTCGGTGGCACGTCGACGACCTGCTCGCCGTCGGCCAGTAGCCGGTTGGCGATGTGCCGGCCGATACCCTGGCAGCCCTCGATCGCCCAGACCCGCCTCGGCCACCGCTTGGCGTACTTCCTCATCGCCGCGTAGCCGTCCCGGCCGGTGTCGAACCGGCCGCCGCCGACGACGGTCTCGTCGCCGGCCATGACCTCGATCGTGGCAGAGCGCTTGTGCGGGTCCATACCGATGACCACACGATCCGACGTGCCACTCACCGCGTCCTCCGATGCTCGATCCACCTGGGTTGTCGAGCCGGGAGGGCAACGCTACTTCGAGCCGAGCAAACCCCTCTTGAGCCTCTCCCCGCCCTGGGGCGACGCCCGGGCCGCGCAGGCCAAATGAGAGCCACACGACCAGCGTGGGCAGCCGCAATGAGAGCGACAACCCGGACGCCTCGACCGAAGCCTGGCCGGGCCACGGCCGCAGGTCAATGAAACAAGTAGCCGATGACAGCGCACCGGAATTGGAGCTAGCCGTCCTCTCGGGCGGTCAGTTGGCGGAAAATCGCGGCCGAGTCGTGCAGGTTTGTCATGTGGATGAACCTTCCGTCCCGGACCTTGTAGATGGCGTACTCGGCGGTTTTACATGAGGCGCCGGACGGCTTGACGCCGAGCCATTCCTTGGCTGGGGTGCCGGTGTTCGTCAAGCGGACGGCGATCCCGTCGCGGTCAAACAGCATCTCCTCGACCTTCCAATGGAAATCCGGGACCGCGTCGACAATCCCCTTAAGGACTTCCACGACAGCGTCTCGGGTGCCCGGCTCGCCGCTGAGCAGGACTTCCTCGGAGACAAACTCGTCCATGCCGTCGAACTCGTGGGCGTTGAGTGCCGCTATGTATCGCATGTACTACTCGCGTGCACCACTATCGATCATCGATCCCGCTCCTTCGTGTTCCGTTTCATGGGTGTGTTTCCGTGGCTTGCTCGTCAAGGGGCCCGCAGGCGCACCCGTCGTCCTTCAGCGGCCGACCGGCCGATCGAGTCCAGGAGCCGGTGTCGTTTGACGGCGTGGGTGAAATCCGGGGCGGTCGTGGTGCCGTCGACCAGGTCGTTCCGGATCGCCGCGTACGCGTGCGCCAGGGTGTGAATCGGTGTTCCGGCCAAATGGGGGTAGTTGTCGTATCCGTCGGGCAGGGTCAGTTGCGTGAGTTGGGCGCGACCTCGTGCGCCGCGTACCGTGACGGGACCGAGGTGCGGATACCCGTTGGCGGAGGTGACCTCGAGGGTTCCGTCGGTGCCGTCGATGAGCAGGGAGAATCCAGGTCCCGACAGCGTTCCGCCACGGTGGTGGACGGAGAGAATCGCTCCACCGGGCAATGTGCCGGAGACGGCGATCTGGTCCTCGGCGGTCATCGAAACCGCCTGACCGGTGCGGCCGAGAGGAACGTAAGGGCGCCGGGTCGCTGTCGAAGCGGTCACGTCTTGCAGTTCGCCGACGACCATCGATACAAGGTCGACTGGCGTGCCCGAAAGCGATGGTGAGCATCGTGGCCCCGAGCGTGCGGTCGAGGGTGTATCGCATCTGCTCGGAGATCGGGGTTCCCCATTCGATCGATGAGGCCAGCACCGTCGCGGACAACACCTCGCCCACGTATCCGTCGGCGACGAGGTCGGCCAGCCAACGGAAGCTAGGCGAGGAACGTCCTTGAAGACCGACGAAATTACGTGTCCCGCAGGCAGCGGCTTCCATCTCCCTGGCCTCGGCCAGATCGACGGCGAACGGCCACTCGCTCAGTACCGGCACTCCCGCGTGCAGCACGGGCAGCGTAAGTTCACGATGGCGGGGAACCTTGACCGCGATGACCACAAGGTCGACGTTCTCGTCCTCCGCGAGCTGCTCGACCGATGCGTATCCGGGCACCCCGAACGTGGCGCCGGCGGCGGTGGCCGATGCGGGTGAGCTTGTCGCCAGAGCTGTGAGGTCCATGCCGTCGATTGCCGACAGCGCGGGCAAATGTGCCCCGGCCGCCCACCCGCCCGCCGCGCTTAGCCCGACGATTCCGACGCCGACCGGGAGTCTCGCGTCTGGTGGCTTGGTCGCGATCCCGGGTCCGTCCATCACTTCCTCCTCCTTCGCGCTACGTCGGCCACGCGAGCAGCGCTGTGTCCACGATCTCGTCGAGCTCGTCGGCCCTCAGCCCGTTCGCGGCTTGGACGGCGATGCCGAACGCGGTCGTCATGATGAAGCGGGCGAGGCGGCCTGGGTCGGCGTCACGCGATAGATCACCCTCCTCGATGGCACGCCGGAAGCGCTCCTCCAGTCGGACGCCCGCATCGTTGCGCCAGTCGACGAGCGTGTCGTGCGCGGGCCGGCTCTGCTCGGTCAGCGCCAGCGCTCCCTGAACGGACAGGCACCCGGTGGGGCAGCCAGGGGATGTCGTGGTCCGGACGCCTCCACGTAGGAACGCCTCGGCCACCGAGCGGGCGGTTGGCTCTCGCAAGGCGCGAGTCGCGTAGGAGGCCGGGCCCTCGGCGTAGCGCTCCACGGCCTTGCGGAAGAGCTGCTCCTTGTTGCCGAACGCGGCATACATGCTCGACTTGGTGATTCCCATGGCGCCGGTCAGGTCGGTGAGGCTCGTGCCGTCGTATCCCCGCGCCCAGAACACCTGCATGGCGCGCTCCAGCGCCTCGTCGATGTCGAACTCCCGGGGGCGGCCGAACGCAGTGCTCCGGGAACCACTCATGGGGCATCCTCCTCGAGTCGGGCCCGATAGCGGCCGGCCGATGGGCTTGGTCAGCTGCTTCTTTGCTCACACGGACTTTACTACCGAGCGGTCCATATGTGCTAGCGTTCTGGACCGATCGGAACTTAAAGCGGTCGGACTCACGTCAAGGAAGAGGACCACCAGATGAGAACCACGTCGTTCGGCGGGCTGAAGATCTCCCGCATCGGGTTGGGCGCCATGGGAATGTCAGCCTTCTATACCGGAGCCGGGCGGCTCGACGATCAGTCGATCCGCACGATCCGGCACGCCCTGGACTTGGGCGTCACCCACGTCGATACGGCTGAGGCTTACGGCCCTTACACCAACGAGGAGCTGGTGGGGCGCGCCGTCAAGGGGCGCCGGGACGAAGTCGTGCTGGCCACCAAGTTCGGTCTCGTCTCGCACACCGGCCGGCCGAGCTCGGACAGTACCCCGGCTAACATCCGGCTCGCGGTAGAGGGATCGCTTCGACGCCTCGGAACTGACTACATCGACCTCTACTACCAGCACCGCGTGGACCAGGACACCCCGATCGAGGAAACCGTCGGAGCGCTGGCCGAACTGGTGGCGCAGGGCAAGATCCGCTACGTCGGCCTGTCGGAGGCCGGGACCGCGACGATCCGGCGGGCGCATGCCGTTCATCCGATCGCCGCGGTGCAGTCGGAGTACTCGTTGTGGGCCCGCGATCCGGAGGCGGAGGTTCTGCCGGTCCTGCGCGAACTGGGGATAGGCCTGGTGCCGTACTCCCCGCTCGGCCGCGGATTCCTCACCGGCAACATCCGCACGCTGGATGATCTCGACGCCGACGACTGGCGCCGCACCAACCCACGCTTCGCCGGCGGCAATCTGGAACGCAATATGCGCATCGTCGACGAGGTCCGCGCCGTCGCCGCCGAAGCCGGAGCAACACCCGCACAGGTCGCCCTGGCCTGGTTGCTCGCCCAAGGTGACGACATCGTGCCCATCCCCGGCACCACGCGCATCGACCGGCTGGAAGAAAATGCCGCCGCTGACCGCGTCCAACTCACGGACAGGCACGTGGCCCGGTTGAACAACCTGGCGTCGGCCTCCGGCGACCGCTACGACGAAGCCAACATGGCCGCCATCGACCTCTGAACCGATTGCGAACTCGGACCCCGGCCTCCTGATTGACGAAGTGCAGACTGCGCTGAGGCGCAGCACTGACCAGCTCGCTCGGCCAACGGCAGCTGGAGAATCCGCCGTCCGGAGGACGCCCAACCAAGGTCGCTCGCGACCTGGTGTAGGGGGCATTCTCGCGTCGGTAACTGCGAGCAATCCTGCATCGGCCGGCCGCTCGAACCGTAGTCGAACTCAACTCAACGGCGACCCTTCGTCAACGCCGGACAGGCGCCGCTGCCGCTTCTTGACGATTTGGGGCTCGAAGGTGCCGGCCCGGTCGCGTGGAACGTCGATCTGCACCGGGCCAATGCTGCGGTCAGCACCGTCTTCAACCGGCTGCCGTTGCGGATGTTGCCCGCTCCGGCATCCGACACGTCGTGCTTATCATAGCCGAGGTGCTCGGTCATCTCCTCGTTTAACGCGGTCTTTAGGACCGTCTTGGTCAACTGCCGGAGCAGCCCATTCGGACCCGTCAGCGACAGGCCCTGTTCCTTGGCCGCCCGGACCAGCTCGACGGCGGCCTTCGTCTCCGCCGACGGCTCCGCCCGCTTCTTACGTCCGGACTGATCGTTCTGCGTGGCGGTCATCACGGCACCCTCCTCACCAGGCACAACGCCCAGCAGGTCAGGCCGGAAACACCTTTAGATCCACAGACCCGAGGGACGCGGACATCGCGTGTGGGTGTCCGCTGGTCACGTGTTCTGTTCGTGTCGGGCGTGGCGGTGCCCGACAATCTGAGGGTCAGGTGGGAATGGGTAGGAGTTCCTGCGGCCAGTTGAGGACTTTGGCGCCGAGCACCGCCGCCTGCAGCGTGAAACGGTGGCTGGGGTCAGTGGGGTCGTAGCCGGTCAATGTTTTGACACGAGCCAGGCGGTAGGTGACGGTGCGTACCGATACGTGCAGGCGTTTCGCCGATTCGGTGGCCACCGCACCGGTGTCGAAGTAGGCGTGCAGGGTGTCGAGTAGCGGTTCGGCGCCGCCGCGCGCCCGGGTGAGTGGGGCGAGTACGGCTTGCACCAGGTCCACGATGGCAGGTTGGTCGCGTAGCAGAACTCGGTAGATGAGCAGGTCGTGTGCGTTGATGACGGGGGTGTCTGTGTGGAGTCGCCCGGCCATGGCGAGTGCTTCGCGGGCCTCCTCGTAGGAGCGGGCTATGCCGTACAGACCGGGATGGGACCGGCCGACAGCTACCCGCCAGGGTCCTCCCCGGGGCAGTCGGCTCAGCTCGCGGTGCATGAGGCGGCCGAGTTCATTGCTCGCGTCCATCGCCGGCGGTAGTCGGTCGACTGTTCCGGTGTCGGCGGGTGCCAGCACGACGAGCAGGCCGTCCTTGGTCGCGACGAGGACGTCGCGGTCGCCGAGCCGGTCGAACATGACCGCCTCAAGGGCGCTGATCGCCGCGTCGGCGTCGGGTAGTCGTCGGCTCGGTGCGGCCAGCGCCACTTGGTGGACCCTGGCGAGGTCGAGCCCGAACGGTTCGGCACGTTCGACGAGGGTGCCGAGGTCGGAGTCGCCGCGCAGCAGGTCGTCGATGAGTTCGCGGCGCAGGGTCTCCTCGCGGCGGACGAGGTCGCGGCGGGCGACTGCGTATCCCTCGGCGAGGGTGGCGACCGCGTCGTCGATGACCTGCAGGACGGCGGTCGCGGCGGCGCGGACTGCTTCACGGTCGCGGGAGCGCACCACCATCGGCAGGTCCTGCCACAGCCGCCGCGCGGCGGACAGATACAGCTGTACGACCGGCCCCGCGGAGATGCCCTGTTCGGCGGCGCGGCGGCCGAGCAGGCCGACCGCGTCCAGTTCTCTACTTTTGGCTTGGCGGCCGTGCGTGGCCGCGTCGGCGAGCATCCGCAGGTAGTCGCCGAGTAGCTCCACCGGGACTCCGCCGGCGTCTCGGCTGGCTCCTTCGGCGACTTTGAGTAGCCACGCATCTTCCGGTTCCGGTGTCGCAGGCCGCCGCTCGCCGCGTCGCCGCGTGCTGTCGGTCATCTCCGCCTCGCCTCCTCGAACCGCCACTTGTCACGCCACCCGTGGTGGTGGCCGGCGCAGATATTCGTATCTCCGCTGGCTCGGCACCCGTTTGTGTGCATGTCGGCGGTGTCCGGCGACGCCGAGGGTTCAGTCCATTGTTGCTGACAGTCGGCAGTCTAGACCCGTCGTGTCTGTGGGTCAGGGCCCTGCCGAGGACAGGCCCGGCGAGACGACGATGGACTTTGACCTCAGGCCATTGCATCCGCAGCGCGGACGCCGGCGCGTAGGCGTCGATGAGATTCCCGGCAGGCCCTAGCTCCTTCATGTCATGGCACCGGTGGACTTTTGCTCGCAGAGGGGAGAACGTCATGCGGTTCCGTAAATCTCGACTGTGGCTGACGATCGCCGTTGCTGCGGCTGTCCTCGTGTTCGCCGTGGCGCTGCTCGTGAGCCGCAGTGTCATCGATGCGCTGTTGATGATCGCCATCGTCGCCGCGTTAACCGGCTTGTACCACTTGCGGCGCTACGCCCGCGCCGTGCTGCCGTACCGCCGCCGCTGGGAGTTGCGGCGACGGCACCCTGACGGCGAACCGGTCAGCACTGTGCCTGTGGCCGGCCGTCGAGACGTGACCGCATCCGGCGCTACCAGCGCCGCGTGTTGCCGTCGTGTTCGCAACCGGAGGTGAGCGCATCCCTGACGCGTATGCCGGCCAAGCGACCACCACGCATGGGCGGGACCCACGCAGACGGCGGTCTGGTCGACCCAAACCCCAACGGTCTCGCCCCCATCACGCCAGCATTCGTCACCACCGATCGGTTGCGCCGCCGCGCACCTCACAAGATCGTCGCCGACAGGAGGAACAGCATGCCGCAGTGGCGGGTACGCGATGTGATGACCACGGACGTGATCTCCGCACCCGAGGACGCGTCGGTCGCGGAGATCGTCGCTGTGCTCACCGGCCGGCAGATCACCGCCGTGCCAATCGTCGACGGCTTCGACGTGGTGCTCGGCGTGGTCTCCTGGACCGACATGAGAAGGAAGATCGACATCGCTGCGCCGGGCAGCCCGCCGCATGTCGGTTGGTGGCGCCGGTGGGCGGCGCCGCCGGTGTGGTGGCAGCAGGGCACCGCCGTGGAGGTGATGAGCGGCCCGGCGTTGACCATCGAAGCCAACGCGCCGCTGCCCGCGGCGGCCCGGGTGATGTACCGCAGCGAGGTCGTCCGGCTGCTGGTCGTCGACGGCGACCGCCGACTGCGAGGCATCGTCACCCGGTCGGACCTGTTGAAGGTCCACGCTCGGCTCGACGCCGTCATCCGCGACGAGGTGATCCACCAGGTCCTGCGTCGTACGCTGTGGATCCCGCCGGGGGATGTCCAGGTCGCCGTCGACGACGGCGTCGTCACCCTCACCGGGCCCACCGCGCGCAAGACGACCGTCGTCGCCGCCGCCCGGCTGAACGAGGCTGTCCCCGGCGTCACCGGCGTCGTCGACCAGCTCACCTTTGACGTCGACGACACCGTCGCGGCGGCTCCCGCGCGTCAGGCGGCCGAGCGTGATCCTCTGCTCGGCTGGTGGATCGGGCGCCTTCCCGCCTGGTCAGCCGGCAGCGGACCCGCAGACCGGATCGGCGACCACGAGCAGCAGATCGTGACTCGATCGGCGGCACTGCAATGACCAGGCCGCAGGCGGACCCGCGCCCATCGCCGGTGTCATCGCATCCGGACGGCGAACACCACGACACGATCATCGATCTGCACGACCGAACACCGGATGCGCCCCGGCAGCCGCCGGGAATCGACGACGACTCCAGCGGGCTCGCCGGTGACATTGTCGACGAATGGGGCAGGCAATCATTCCCGGCGAGTGACCCACCGGCCAACTGGTGACCACTCACCGATGCCGATGCCGATGGTGACTGCGAGGGCCACCCAGCCTGGGGCACGCGCGCAAACGCTGGTCCAGCCACGAAGATGCCGGCATCGAATCGGAGAGGCGCTGCCCCATGGGCGCGCCGGACGACTTCCCATGAGAGATGAGCATGGACATCCTGAACGCGCATGATCTGCTCCGGCTTGCCGACCAGCGCGGCGGCATACGGGTCTCCATCTTCCTGCCCACCCACCGCGGCGGGCCTCAAACCGAGCGTAACCGCATCCGGCTGAAGAACCAGCTCCAGCACGCGCACCACGCGCTGCGCACCGACGGCATGCCCACCGCTCGGACCGACGCGATACTCGAGCCCGGGCATCGACTCCTCGACCTGGTGGGGTTGTGGGACCAGCCCAGCGACGGTCTGGCGGTGTTCCTCGGACCGGACGGCCTCGAACACCTGCGGGTTGCGTTGCGGTTACCCGAACTGGTGACCGTCGGCGACCGGTTCATGGTCCGACCGCTGCTACCGCTGTTGAACGCGGGCGGCCACTTCTACATCCTGGCGCTGAGCCAGGACGAGATCCGGCTGTTCCACGGCACCCGGTTCGGCCTCGACCAGGTCAACCTCGACGGGCTCCCGCTGGCGGTGTGGCTGAGCATGCCGCGCCGGCGACCACAGGTGCACGCCTTCCTCGCCGACCGCGGAGGCGCTGGCGGCCGGGCCGTGTTCCACGGCGGGGACGACCACGACGTCAAGCCGCTGATATTGCAGCACTTCCGGCGGGTCGACCAGGCCCTGCGCGAGCTCCTCGCCGGTGACCAAGCCCCCGTCGTCCTCGCTGGTGTGCGCTACCTGCAAGCCATCTACCACCAGGCCAACACGCATTCTGAGCTACTGCCCGACGGCATCGACGGCAGCCCACGGGACACGAATCCCGATCAACTTCACCGCCGGGCGTGGGCGCTGGTCGAACCCGTGCTGCGCGGCCAAGAGACCGCAGCCGCCGCCGGATACCGCGCGTTGCACGGCACCGGACGCACCAGCAACACACCCGACGAGATCTTCGCGGCAGCCCGGCAGGGCCAGGTCGAGACACTGTTCCTCTGCACCGACACCCCCGCATGGCGCACCCGCACGGACCGCGAGCCGCTGATCCTGCTCACCGACACACCCACCACGAGCGATCAACTCGACCTCGCCGCCGCGGCAACGCTGCGCCACGCCGGCACCGTCTACGCCGTGCCCGCCCCACGCATGCCCGACGCCAACCCGATAGCCGCGACCCTGCGCTACTGACAGAACCGCCCACCCTGCTCGATGTTCAAACCGTTTACCTGGACAGGAGCCCACCCATGAGCGATCCCATGTATCACCCGACCACTCCCGAGATCGCCGCGCAGCGCAAAGAGCTCGCACCCGAGACCCACGACGCGTTCGAAGCGTTCACCCGTGCCGTGTTCGCCGATGGTGCGCTGCCCGAGAAAACCAAGCAACTCATCGCCGTAGCCGCCGCCCACACCACTCGCCCGGCCAGAACCTCAACACGCCGCCTGCGCCACACACCGTCGCTCTGCCCGGTCTGCGGCCGTGGCGCACGCTCCGTTCGGTGCTCGCGTCAGGCCGGACCCGCGTGCCCGGCGACGAGCGGAGTGTCCAGTCCCACACGGCCGAGCTTGGCCGCCCCGCCGGGGGAGTCCAACGCCGTTGCCTTTCCCGGCAGCGGCTCGGCGAAGAACCGGGCGTTGTCCGCGGTGAACACCGACCACTGCGCGGGAAGGTCGTCCTCATAGTAGATCGCTTCCACCGGACAGACCGGCTCGCACGCGCCGCAGTCCACACACTCGTCGGGGTGGATGTACAGCGCCCGGTCTCCTTCGTAGATGCAATCCACCGGGCATTCCTCGACACAGGCCCGGTCGACGACATCGATGCAGGGCTCCGCGATCACATACGTCACGCCGACCTCCTCCGTGCACGGGTGAAGTGCTCAACGATTTTAGACTATCAGCATCAGTTCTATTATGATGGTGGGGTGAGCAATGACGATCGAGCGGATGTGCGTAGCCAGACGCATGGGGCGTTGGCCGTCGCCAGTCGGCTACGACTGCTGGACGCGCTGCGTGCCGCCGACGACCCGCTCGACGTGCGTGAGCTGGCCGCGGCGTGTGGCCTACACGTCACCACGGCCCGCTTCCATCTGGACGTCCTCACCGACGCGGGGCTGGTGACCAGCCGGGCCGTCCAGTCCGGTACACGCGGGCGACCTCGACGGCTCTATCTGCCGGCCAGCCGCGCCGTCGCCGGCGGGCAGACCGGCTACGAACTGCTGTCCGGGATCCTCGCCGCGCGTTGGGCCGGGGACAGTGAGCAACGGGCGCGGCGGGCCGAACAGGCCGGCTGGGATTGGGCCGGACACCAGGAACCGGGACCGGCGGTCCCCGCCGCGACGCTGGCCGAGGCGGCGGTACACGTGAACGCGCTGTTCGCGGAGTTGGGCTTCGAGCCCGATCTCGTCCGCGACGGTGACAGCCTGGAGATCCGGCTGCATGCCTGCCCGTTCCGCGCGGTCGCTATAAAACACCCGGACGTCGTCTGCTCGATGCATCGGGGTCTGTTGCGGCGGGCTCTGGCCGACGTTGATGCCCCGCCCGCCGCGGTCAGTCTGCAACCGTTCGTCCAGCCGCATCTGTGCCTCGCCCGGATCACTCCCGTGACCGCGCCGTCCCCCGGGCGACAGATCCCGCCGTCGACCGGCTCCGGAGGCAAGCCGTGACCGCTCGCCTGGCTGCCGTGGTGCTTCTCGCTGTCCCGTTCGTCTGGCTCGGCATGGTCCTGGCGATCTCGTTCCTGGAGACCCCGTTGAAGTTCCGGGCGCCGGGCATCACCCTGCCGCTCGGGCTCGGCATCGGCCGGCTGGTCTTCCGGGCGCTCAACGCCGCAGAACTCCTCCTCGCCGCCGCGCTCACACTGGCGGTGCTCACGAGCACTGCCGGCAGATCCACCATCGCGGGCGTCCCGACGACCGTGCTGATCGGGCTCTGGGCGTTCCTGGTCGTCCAGGTGGCGGTGTTACGCCCCCGCTTGGACCGTCGTGCCCACCAAATCATCGGCGGGCAGGTACCACCACGATCGCGTCTTCACCTGGCCTACACCGCCGCCGAATGCGCCAAAGTCATTCTCCTGCCCACGCTCGGGATCGTGGTCGCCCTACGGCTCATGCCATGAGTCCGCCACCCGATGCCGAGTCCCCCGGCCAGCGCGCCGACCGCAATCCGCACGGTCCGGCGACCATCGGCCCGGCCGTGCTCAACCACCACGACGATCCCGTCACCTGGACCCATGGACGTCAACGTTTGCCCCGGGCGTGCGCGATGCACCATCCGATCAGGCAGTCGAGACAACAGCACGGCAACGCTGTGAGAAAGGCCCACGCCATGACCGCAGAACTCCACCGGCAGCCACTGATCAGCGGCGCGCTGCCCAGCCAACTGGTCGACCTGGACCCCGCCGAGACCCAGGAATGGCGGGACTCCCTCGACGCGGTCGTAGAACACGCCGGAACCGATCGGGCCCGGTATCTGATGCTCAGCATGCTGCAGCGGGCCCGCGAACAGCACGTCGGTGTTCCCGGACTGCACAGCAGCGACTACCTGAACACCATCCCGCCGCAGCGGGAGCCGGTGTTCCCCGGCGACGAGGACATCGAACGGCGCATCCGCGCCTACATCAGGTGGAACGCCGCGATCATGGTGCACCGGGCGCAGCGACCCGGGATCGGGGTCGGCGGGCACATCTCCACCTACGCCTCGGCCGCGTCGCTGTACGAGGTCGGGTTCAACCACTTCTTCCGCGGCCCCCACGCGCAGGGCGGCGGCGACCAGATCTACTTCCAAGGCCACGCCTCCCCGGGCATCTACGCACGGGCCTTCCTCGAGGGCCGCCTGACCGAACATCAGCTCGACGGGTTCCGCCAGGAGCTGTCGCATCCCCGCGGCGGCCTGCCGTCCTACCCGCATCCGCGGCTGATGCCCGGCTTCTGGCAGTTCCCGACCGTCTCGATGGGCCTCGGCGCGATCAACGCCATCTACCAGGCCCGGTTCAACCGCTACCTGCACCACCGCGGGATCACCGACACCAGCCGCCAGCGGGTGTGGGCGTTCCTCGGCGACGGCGAGATGGACGAGATCGAAGCGCTCGGCGCGATCGGCGTGGCCGCCCGCGAGAACCTCGACAACCTCACCTTCGTCATCAACTGCAACCTGCAGCGCCTCGACGGCCCGGTCCGCGGCAACGGCAAGATCATCCAGGAGTTGGAGGCGTACTTCCGCGGCGCCGGATGGAACGTCATCAAGGTGATCTGGGGCCGGCAGTGGGACCCGCTGCTCGCCGCGGACACCAACGGCGCGCTGCTCAACCTGATGAGCGTCACCCCGGACGGCGACTACCAGAGCTACAAAGCCGCATCCGGGGCGTTCGTACGGGAACACTTCTTCGGCCGTGACCCGCGCACCGCCGCCATGGTCGCGGACATGTCCGACGACCAGATCTGGGGACTCACCCGCGGCGGCCACGACTACAAGAAGCTGTACGCGGCGTACCAGGCCGCCGTGACGCACACCGGCCAGCCGACCGTGATCCTGGCCAAGACCATCAAGGGCTGGACACTCGGGTCGCACTTCGAGGGACGCAACGCCACCCACCAGATGAAGAAACTCACCCTCGACGACCTCAAGGGCTTCCGGGACCGGCTACATCTCGAGATCCCCGATACGGCACTCGACGAGATACTGCCGCCGTACTACCGCCCATCCGACGGTTCCCCGGAGCTGGAGTACCTGCACGAGCGTCGCCGTGTCCTGGGCGGCTATCTGCCGGACCGTCCCACGCGAAACCTGCGCCTCGCCCTGCCCGGCGCCGGGGCGTACGCGGTCGCCGCCCGCGGTTCCGGCCGACAACAGGTCGCCACGACGATGGCGTTCGTCCGGTTGCTTAAGGACCTGATGAAGGACCCGCACATCGGTCACCGGTTCGTGCCGATCATCCCGGACGAGGCCCGCACCTTCGGCCTGGACGCCCTGTTCCCGTCCAAGAAGATCTACTCCCCGCACGGACAGCACTACCTGTCCGTGGACCGGGAACTCATGCTCAGCTACCAGGAGGACACCCAGGGCGTCCTGCTGCACGAGGGCATCACCGAAGCCGGCGCCACCGCGTCCTGGACCGCGGCCGGGACCTCCTACGCCACCCACGCCGAACCCATGATCCCGATCTACATCTTCTACTCCATGTTCGGGTTCCAACGCACCGGCGACGGCCTGTGGGCGGCCGCCGACCAGATGACCCGCGGCTTCCTGCTCGGTGCCACCGCCGGCCGGACCACCCTCAACGGCGAG
Source organism: Micromonospora inaquosa (assembly GCF_003857055.1). Taxonomy (GTDB): domain Bacteria; phylum Actinomycetota; class Actinomycetes; order Mycobacteriales; family Micromonosporaceae; genus Micromonospora; species Micromonospora inaquosa. Next base: position 45,251 of record NZ_QGSZ01000206.1, read on the forward strand.
GGACTGCAACACGAAGACGGCCACTCGCTGCTTCTGGCCGCCACCAACCCCGCCTGCGTCGCCTACGACGCCGCGTTCGCGTTCGAACTGGGCCACATCGTCCGCGACGGCCTGCGCCGCATGTACGGCGAAACCCGCAACGGTGAGGACGCGAACGTCTTCTACTACCTGACCCTGTACAACGAACCCATCACCCAGCCCGGCCAGCCGGCCGACACCGACGTCGACGGCATCCTCGCCGGCATGCACCTCTACAGCACCGCCGAGGAAACCGGCTGTCCGCGGGCGCAGATCCTGGCCTCCGGCATCGCCGTGCAATGGGCGCTGCAGGCACAACGGCTGCTGCGCGACGACTGGGGCATCGCCGCCGACGTCTGGTCGGTGACGTCCTGGACCGAACTGCGCCGCGAGGCCATCGCCGCCGACGCCTGGAACCTCACCCACCCCGACCGGCCACGCAGAATCCCCTACGTCACCCGCCGGCTGACCGAGGCGCCAGGCCCCGTCACCGCCGTGTCCGACTGGATGCGAGCCGTCCCCGACCAGATCGCACCGTTCGTGCCTGGCACCTGGTCCTCCCTGGGCACCGACGGCTTCGGGCACTCCGATACCCGCGGGGCGCTGCGCCGCCACTTCCACGTCGACGCACCCTCCATCGTGCTGCGGGTCCTCTCCCAACTCGCCGACCGTGGAGAAATCGACGCGTCCTCGCCCGCTAGGGCGATTGAGCTGTACCGGCTGAATGAGATCGACGCGGCCACGCCCGGCAGCACCGAAGGGTCCGCCGAGTAGGGAAGGGGCCGGCCCAGCTGTGATTCGCCGGATGTCTCACCGAGGCGACAAGCAGCTCGGGCTGGCCCGATGGGGGCGTGCGCCCAACGTGTGCATGCAGTGTCGCGGCGATGGAGCGGAATCATCCGCTGCGGCGCGAAGCCGCTCAGCAGCAGCGGCAGTCGGCGACGGCGGTCAGGGGTGTCGCAGGTGTGCCAGCGCCATGCCGATCGGGATGCTGACAGCCAGCACGAGCAGCAGCGTCCGGTGGACATGGCCGACCAGCGCTGACACCCCACCGGCGGCCGAGCTAGTAGCCGAACCCACACCGGGTCGTGTGGCGCGGAAGGCGATCGCCAACGCGATGACCAGCAGCGCCGAGCCGAAATCGACCGCCAAGGGTTCACCGGTCAGGGTTCCACCGATCACCAGGGCGTTGCCCACGTTCCAGCAGCCGATCTGTGCCCAGCTGCCGCGCGGCGCTATGACCTCGGGTCCCCGGATCCGGGCCTGGCCCATGGCGCACTGCGTCATGCCACCGACCAGCACCAGATAGGCCGCGAGCCAGCTGCCGTGCGCCAGATCGAGTGGCTCGGTGACCGCGGCGACCAGGCCACCGATCACCACCGAACAGACGCCGATCGCGGTCAGGACGGTTGCCGGGTTCGGCTGTGAACCGCGCCGCGGGGCGGGCGGCGACGTCGCGCTCAACTGCTGCGCCGGCGGGTTGCTCGGCCCTGCCGGGTGGTCGGCCGAGGCGGTCACTCCCGTCGGTCGGTGACGACGCTCAGCAAGACCGCGGAGTCGTCGATCGCGGTCAGGTCATGGCGGGCCGGTGGGATGATCAGATAGTCACCTGTGGCCGCTTCCCAGGAGTCGTCGCCGGCACTCAGGCGTACCCGCCCGGCCAGGACCTGCAGCGTTGCCTCACCGGGGCTCTCGTGCTCCCCGAGCCTCTGGCCCGCCGCTAGGGCGAGCACCGTCTGACGCAGGGCATGTGTCTGCCCGCCGTGGATCGTGCGGGCGCTACGCCCGGCCGACGAGGCATGAGCCGCGGCGACTTGCTCCTCGGCCAGGGCGGTCAACGACAGGGCATCCATCAGGATCCTCCGACAGCGCTCAGGTGGGCCACGCACCGGTCTGGTTGAACAAAGGGGTCGAGTCGGTCGACCGTGATGGGCGAGGCCCACGACTGCATCGCGCCCTGCATCAGGCCCAGGTGTACCGGGCACACGACGTCGGTCCGACTGATCGCGAGCTCGAAAAACGGGCAGTGCCGCAGGTCGATCTGTGGCCGGTCGCCACCGGCGGGTCGCTCGGGTGCGAAGCCTAACTCGTCGAGCAACCGCATCAGCCGCTCAACAGATTCATCCGGGTTGGGTGCTTCGTCCGGTGCGGTGGCGTGGGTGATGGTGGACGCCTGGTGACGTCCCCAGAGGCGTCCGGTCGCCAAGACCCGGCTGCTCGGATCAGGATCGGTCGCGATCACCTCGGCGAGTACTTCGGCGAGCACCCGGAAATGCCGAGGGCCCATCGGATCCATGCGCCGTACCGCATGGAACAGTTGCGGTGGACGTCCCGGGCTGCGGGAGTCGGTGGTTGTGCGCTCGACCCGACCGTCACTGACCAGGCTCTCGAGATGAAACCGTGCGGTGTTGACGTGGATCCCGAGCCGTTCGGCGATTTCGGCGATAGCCATCGGGCTGCGCGCGTCCCGCAGCAGCCGCAACACCTGTCCGCGGCGGCCTGCCGCGTGCTGGCCCGGCTTCGGCAACGTCATGGCATTTCCTCCACCTAGGTTCGGCGCGGCGGGCCGACCACCATCATCGTGATCGCGGGGCGAGCCGTGCTTGCGGCCCCACCGGATGGTCGCCGTGCACCGGCACGACCGGGAAGCAGCAGCGAGCAGGACACCTTCTCGGGCAGATAAGTCATCAGGTGGCTCGCGAGGTCGTCTTGGAAGGCGATCACCTCCGCCGATGAACCAGCCTGCAGGGCCCGTGGTGCACCACTTGTCGGGTTGGAGGTAAGGAACGAATGACCTCGTACGCGCGGTCCACGGGGCATCCGTCGGCGCGCATGGTCCACAAGCCCCGCACACGGCTGGAGGATCGCGCACATCATGATCTAGAGTTTACACAAGACCTGGTTGTAGAAACTATGGAGCGGGAGAATCGCGATGTCATCGCCGACCGTAAGTGAGCTGGGTGCAGGCGTCGCTGCGTCGGCCGGTCATCGGGTCGCCGGGTGACGGGCCACGGACATGGCGGCGAGTCCGGCGCCGTTGAGCGCGGCGGTCCATGGTGCGACCGCAGACCGCACCGGGATCCGCAGGTTCGCGGCGATCTTCACCATCAGGGTGGGAGTCATGGCGCCGTCGCCCACCACCATGAGGCCGCGGGTCAACGCGGCGGGGACCAGGGCCTCGACGGCCGGGTCCTGGCGCAGCTCATCGATCATCCGGGTGGTGGCGTGGGCGAGGAGTTCGGTGGGTGCACCGCGCTTGAGGTCGCGGGTGCCGATGTCCGTGCGATGCGCCGCCAGGACTCTGCCGTGCCGCAGCGCCGCTACCTCGATGATTTCGGCGCCGACGTCGGCGATGATGAGGCTGCCGCGCGTACGGTGTCGATGAACACCAACCGCGACGGGGCGAACACCGCTGCGGCGACCTGGCGCAGCGCGTCCTGCTCCGTCGCGCTGGCCAGCACGGGCCGGCAGACGACCACGACCGAGCCGGCCGGGATCGGGTCGCGGTACCGGCGGATCAGCCCTGCCAGCACATCGATACAGCCGGATCTGTCGGCGACGCGTCCCCGGCGTACCGGAGCGTGGGAGGTGCCGACGGTGTCGCCGCTCGGGCAGCTCAAGCCGCCGCGGCCGGCCACCCACATGTGGGTTTGGCCACTGCCGAGGCTGACGGCTATCGCGGTGGGCGAGGTCTCGGCACTCGCCCGGCTATCGGCGGGTGCCGCGTCCGCCGGGCCGCTGGAGGATTGCTGGCCGGAGACCACCGTGGTGGATACGGACATGCCGACCTCATTTCTACCGACGCTCGGATGGGACGGTCTCGCCGCGCCCTGCGGCGTGCGCAATCCCGCGAGTTTGTTACACCTGGCAGGTGGCACACCGTTGAGCGGTTGGTGAACCCTGTAGACCATGAGCGGTGACGCTGCAGCCACACTGTTGGCATATGCCGTAGGTGCCGTGGGCCATGCGACTGAGCGCGGCTTGGATGTCGTCGACGGCATATCGCGCCGCGGCAAGCCGAGTCCGCGCCAACTCCTGCGACATGACGTCGTCCAGCGCCTCGGTCGACGGCGCGGCCACGCACCGCCCGAACGCCTGATGCAACTGGTGGACCGTTAGGTCCCAGGTGAGGGCAACCGCATCGCGCCGCCGGTCGGCGAACACCCGTGGCGTCGGGTCCGACCGTCCGCGACGCAGCGGCGTGGCCGCGCCGCCCGGCCGGACGAATCTGGCATCGACGGTGGGGCTGGAGGTCACGCTCTCGTCGTCATCATGTGTCTCCTCACCTGCGGGACCGCTGTGTCAAGCGTGCGGGACTCATCGGGTAAGCGCAGGAGCCGTCACGGGCAGAACGACCGGCGTTGACCCTTCCGGTGCCCGGCAACCTCAGCGACCGGGTGCGAACGACCCGGTGCGGACGGCCGTGCGGCGCCAAGTGAGGCCGCTGTGGCGTCAGCATGCCGGCGACGACGATCGGGACATGCGCTGATCGGTCACCTGGGGTGTCGCGGTGTCGCGGTGCGGCGTGCGATCAAGGGGGAGCCGACACCGGCCATGGTCAGGAACTCCTCGCGGGCGCGGGCGTCGTCGCGCAGACGTCCGAGGAACGCGGAGGTGATGCTGCGGGCGCCTGCGGCGTGTGCGCCTCGCATGGTCACGCACAGGTGTTCGGCTTCGATGACGACCCCGACGGCTCCGGGCCGCAGGTGGGTGTCGAGCCAGACGGCGATCTGTCGGGTGAGGCGCTCCTGCAGCTGGGGGCCGTGGGCGAACAGTTGCACCACTCTGGCGAGTTTCGACAGCCCGACGATGCGGTCGCCGGGCAGGTAGCCGACGTGGGCGACGCCGACGAACGGCAGCAGGTGGTGTTCGCACACCGACCGGATCGGGATGTCGCGGGTCACGACGAGTTCGTCGTATCCCTCGTCGTTGGCGAACGTGGTGAAGGCGAATTCGCGTGGGCTCAGCAGTTCGGCGTAGGCGCGCGCCATCCGAGCGGGTGTCTCGGCAAGCCCACCGGCTGTCAGGTCGACACCGAGGGCGGTGAGGAACGTGGCGGCGGCAAGTTCCGCGGCGACCAGATCCTTGTCCGGTCGCCGTTGACCGACGCGCAACGCAGCGGTGGTGGTCATGGTGCTCCCTTCGCACGCCGCCGTGCGCAGACGCGACTGTCATTGACCGAACTGGCATGGGCACGTGGGCGGCGCCACCGGCGGACGCGGCACGGCTCCGTATGCGGGGGACGACAGTGTCGCTCTACCTGCGCAACCGAATCGCCGATCATCGTGTCGGTCAGGATGAACGGGGCTCGGTCGATGGGCGTGGCTCTGCGAGCGGTGGGCAGGCCCTCTCGTCGGATGCCGCTGGTCGAGCGGCGCCCGGCATTCACCATGCAGACCCGCACTGGCGCCCGGACTCTTGTTGCATCGTCCGCGGGCGCGGTCACCGGTCGGTCTGTGAGCGGGCCGCAGCGCTATGGCTGTGGTGGTCGTCGATCATTAGTCCATCGGGTGTGGTCGGTGATCCAGATGGCCGCGCTCACGCCGGCCACACCGACCGCGATGAGCGCGATTCCGAGGCTGGTCGTCAACACCGCCAAGCCCATGATCAGCACGGCTGCGATCAGCCAGGTGCGTGGAGTCATGCCGCGCCACTTGTGCGGGCGGCTCTGCATGGCATGGCCGAATCGATCGGCGAACTCGGGGTCTTCTGACCGCAGTCCGCGTTCGATCTCCGTCAACCTGCGCTGTTCTGCGTCGCTGAGCATTCTGCTCCTTTCCGACTGGCGACCGTCCGCAACGACCTACCGTGCAGCCCGCCTCGTGGCGTCTCCGTTTGATGTGACCGGTGCAGGCGGCGGACGCGAGCCGCCGCCTGCCGATCCGTCGTTTGTCCACGGACAGCATCCGGCTTGACCTGATCCCATCGACAGGGCCGACAACAGCAAACTGCGAAAGTCGGACCTGCCGAACCACGGGAACCGCCCGTCACACCTCATACCCGGTCGGTGGACGCGAGCCCCGGCCGAGCCCGACACATCGATATGACGGCACGCCGTCAATCCCCGTCGTAGATCGCCGGAACCACCATCACCGGGCACGGGGCGTGCTCGATCAGGTTCCGCGACGTCGAGCCCATCACCAGCCCACGGAAGCCCCCGAGTCCCCGGGAGCCGACGACCAGCAGGCCGGCCGACGTGCGGCGGACGAGGGCGATCAACGCCGCGGCGACGGAATCGCCCGGCACGACCTCGGTACGGTACTTGACGTCCGGATAGCGGGCGCCGACGCCGAGCTCGCCTGCCGCAGGATCGCCGACCGTGACCCAGAACCCGGGGTCGCCCACCGCGATCGCACCCGCGGAGCTGCTGCGCGCCGGCTGATGATGGGCCAGGATCAGCTCGACGTCGCGTAGTTGCGCCTGCGCGAAGGCGACCTCTGCCGCCCTGTTGGCCCCGGGTGAACCATCGGTGCCGAGCACGACCGGCGCGTCATCGCAAGGGGTGTCGCCGCGCACGACCACGACCGGGCAACACGCATGCGCTGAGGCCTGGGCAGCCACCGAGCCCGCCAAGAGCCCGGCGAACCCGCCCAGGCCGCGATGACCAACGACGAGCAGCTCAGCGTCGCGTGAGAGGTCGACCAGCACCCCGCCAGGCGAACCGTCGATCAGGCGAGTGGTCACCGACAGGGAAGGATGATCGTCGCGGGCCTGCTGTGCGGTTCGCGCCAACAGGTCCAGCATCGCCGCCCGCGGCCCTTGATCGTGCTGATCGTACGGGGCGTGGAAGGGCGGCCCGATCACCGGCCAGCCGAAGGCATGCACGATGCGCAGGCCACAGCCGCGCCGCACGGCCTCCCACGCGCCGTAGTGAACCGCGGACCGGGCTGTCGCCGAACCGTCGAAGCCGACTACCACGAGCCTGCTCATCGCAAGACCTCCACCACTGCGCTAGTGCCGAGCGAACGTCCGCGCGGCAGGGAGCACGACACGACGTTCAAGTCGGCGTTGCCGGCGGGCGCCTTGGGGGCCCGGCCGACGTCGCCGCCCGTCGCGGGACATGAGACGCGATGGCTCGGCGCAGCGGCAAGCAGTGATGCCGGTCGATGCATATAGAAATGCATGATGATCCCCTTCTTCTGGACGTGTGTCGAAGACGGTCGGGCTTGGTCTCCGTTCCTCGCTCCGGCGCGGTGTCTCCGCAGCGCCCGCCAGAGCCTGATTGGCGGCTGCACCGCAGCTCGGTGCGACCGGCAAGGACTCGGATGGCCGGCGTCGCCGTAACCAGCCCTGCGGCGAAGGTCCGGGACGGCCCTGCGGTAAACTCTCGTCCCCGCCCGGGTTTGCCCAACCCGTCCCGCGAGCAAAGACGCGCAGCTTCTGGTGCCAGTCCACCGCGCAGCCGCTCTCCTCAACGGTGAATCGGTTTGCCCTGTGCGCACAGGGTCGGCGACGGACACATTGGTGGCCCCGGATTGCCGGTCATGAGCAAGCATCGCCAGAGAAGCGACGAAAGGCGCCCCGGTTCAGACGCCGCTCCGGTCCTGTCCGGCTGGGCGGCACCGGGCAGATTGCCGCCCGTCGGCAACCAAGCGAGTCCAGATTGGTGCGGCGCCCACCTGCCCTGCCGGCGTAGGCGCGACGAACATGGTGCCAGATCGCGCCGGGCGTGGACCCACCGGCGGAATTCCGATCAGGTCATTGCCGGTAGCCACGTCATCGGCCGACGCAGCCTCGAGTATCACCTGTCGCTGCCACCGGGATGGAGGAACGGATGGGCCCCAAGTGCCAGCTACCCGCGCTCACCCTCGCCATCGCCCTCATCACGATCGCTGTCGCATTGCTGAACGCCGACAAGATCGGCTTAGGGCTGGTTCTGGGCGTTGTCACGTTGATCTCTGTCCGCTACTGCGCGCGTCGCTGCGCCGACAAGTACCTGAGCGACCTGCATGCGGAGCACGGCGACCGAATGGACTAGCTGACACCCCCGGGTGCCAGATGATCACCACACGCCCCGACCGTCGCCGGCGACTGCCTTACATCCTTCACCGGCAGGTACGCGCGGAACGAAAACCCAATGAACCTAGAGGAAGGTGGTCTGAGATGCCGAACGTGGCGATCAACGGGCTGGGCCGCATCGGCCGTGCGGCGTTGAGGATCCTGCTGGACGCCGACGGGTTGAACCTCGTCGCGGTCAACGATTTCGCCGACGTCGACAACCTGGCCTACCTGCTCAGGTACGACACCGTCTACGGCCGCTACCACCGCCGGGTCAGCACCGAAGACGGGGCGCTGCTCGTCGACGGTCGACGGATCGCGACGTTCACCGAACGCGACCCGGCGAAGCTGCCGTGGGCCGACCTCGGCGTCGACCTGGTCCTGGAATGCACCGGCGTCTTCAAAGCCGAGGACGAGCTGAAGAAGCACCTGCAAGCCGGCGCCTCTTTCGTGATCCTGTCCGCCCCGACATCGTCGGAGGCGGTACCCACCGTGGTGCACGGCGTGAACCGTCCCGACGGCGCACCACAGATCGTTTCCTGCGCCAGCTGCACCACCAATTGCATCACCCCGGTCATCGAAATCGCTCACCGTCACATCGGTGTCCAACGGGCGGTGATGACGACCATCCACGCCTACACCGCCGGCCAACAGCTGGTCGACGGCCCCGCCAAGAGCTTCCGGCGCGGTCGGGCCGGGGCCGCTAACCTCGTGCCGACCTCGACCGGGGCGGCCCGGGCGACCACCCGCGCGGTACCCGAGCTGGCCGACAGGTTCGACGGCATCGCGGTACGCGCACCGATCCCGGTCGGGTCGGTCGCCGACATCGTGTTTGTCGCGAGCCGGCCGACCACCGTTGAGGAAGTCAACGCCGCGTTCCGGCAAGAGGCCACCGACGAGCGCTACCGCGGCATTCTCGGTGTCTCGCAGGATCCTCTGGTCTCCGCCGACATCGTCGGAGATTCACGCGCCGCTGTCATCGACCTGGACCTGACCCGCGTCGTGGACGGCACGCTGGTCAAGGTGATGGCCTGGTACGACAACGAATGGGGCTTCACCCACCAGATGATCCGCGAGGCCCGCGGCACACTCGGTGTAGCCGCATGATGCTCGCCGACCGGACGAGCGGTGTTCCGTGACGCATTCCCTCCCGGAACACCCCGGACGACCTTTGCAGCGCGGGTCGCCGATGGCCGGGCGGTTCCGGCTCACCGCAGCCGTCCCCGGGCCGTCACCAGAACGGGTACGCCGCGCCCGCCGCTACAGTATCTGAGACCGGATATGGCACAAGCCACGATTGTTCTGCCTGCACCCTATCCATTTCGGCTGGATCTGACGGCCCGGGCGTTGCGACGACGCTGGAAGAACACCGTCGACCGGTGGGACGACGGCCAGTACAGCCGCGTCATCATCGCCGACGGACACCCCGCACGGCTGACAGCCGTTCAGGCGACGACCGGCGTCCAACCGACGCTGATGGTCACCGTGGAATCGGCAACACCCATCAGCGAGCGGGCCTTGAACGAGGCCGGCCTGCTCGTCCAGAAGATGTTCGGGCTAGCGGTCGATCTGCGGCCCTTCTACGAGCTCGCCGATGACGACCCTGCCATCGGTCCGCTGGTGCAGCGGTTCCGCGGGCTGCGCCCGCCTCGCTTTCCGACCGTCTTCGAGGGACTGGTCAATGCGATCGCCTGCCAGCAGGTGGCCCTGGATCTGGGGATCATCGTGTTGAACCGGTTGTCGCAGCGATTCGGGCCGCACCTTGTTGATCACGATGGTGGCTCTGACGGTTTGGTCTGGCCCCACTGTGACGGCTTGATTTGGCCCCGGTGGGGTCGTTGCGGGGTCGTGGTGTGACGGCTTGAAGTGGCCCCACCTGGGTCAGATGGCGGTGGTTTGGCGTT
>NZ_QGSZ01000064.1 GCF_003857055.1 Micromonospora inaquosa
CTCTCAAGGCGGTAGCGCCGGTTCGAATCCGGTCGGGGCTACAAACCAAAGGCTCATCTCGCGGAGCGAGATGAGCCTTTGGTTTGTAGCCCCGACCGGATTCGAACCGGCGCTACCGCCTTGAGAGGGCGGCGTCCTGGGCCGCTAGACGACGGGGCCAGAACTTTTCCGTTCACCACCCTCGCGGGCGGTACGACTGTAGTCTAGCGGCACCGTGCCCGGGCACGAGCGCGGGGTGCGGGGGTCGCTCGCGCCCGACAGCGAGCCGGAACAGGCGGCGGACACGAAACAGCCCGCCTCACCAGGTGAGACGGGCTGTGCACGATGTAGCCCCGACCGGATTCGAACCGGCGCTACCGCCTTGAGAGGGCGGCGTCCTGGGCCACTAGACGACGGGGCCAGAACAACTTTCGCTCCCCCACCTCAGCGGCGGAGGAGCTGCACTCTTTCGAAGACCACCCTCCGCCCCCGGAGGGGCGGAGTCGAACTCCGTCAGAATCCAGCGTCTGGAAATTCTCGCGAATTCCAGCAGCGCTGGGGTACCAGGACTCGAACCTAGACTAACTGAACCAGAATCAGTCGGGCTGCCAATTACCCCATACCCCATTGGCCCCTTGCGGCGCCGGGAGTGAACTTTACCCTCCCGGTGCCGACAGGCCAAATCCGATCCCCCCGAACCACCCGTGAGCTGCGGAAACAGGGGCATCAGACGGATCAGGCGACGGGAACCACCGGGTTGGTGAGCTCACCGATGCCCTCGATCCGCACGGTGACCGTATCCCCCTCGACAAGCGGGCTAACCCCGGCCGGAGTGCCGGTGAGAACGACGTCGCCGGGCAACAGAGTCATCACGTGCGAGATGTACGACACCAGGCCCGGCACGTCGAAGACCATGTCCTTCGTCCGGCCGAGTTGGCGTACCTCCATCTCCTCCGGGTTGCGACCGACCTCACACCGGATCTCCAGGTCGGAGACGTCCAGCCCGGTGGTGATCCACGGGCCGATCGGGCAGAACGAGTCGAAGCCCTTGGCCCGGGTCCACTGCCCGTCCGAACGCTGAAGGTCCCGAGCGGTGACGTCGTTGGCGCAGGTGTAGCCGAAGATGGCGCGTTCGGCGGCGGCCCGGTCGGCGCGGCGCGCGCCTGGCGCCCCGATCACGACCGCGAGCTCCGCCTCGTGCTCGACCTGCTTGGAGAAGATCGGCAGTCGGATGGCGTCCCGGGGGCCGATCACCGAGGTGGATGGCTTGAGGAAGAGCAGCGGCTCCTTGGGCACGTCGTTGCCGAGTTCGGCGGCGTGGTCGGCGTAGTTGCGGCCGACGCACACGACCTTGCTGGGCAGGATCGGCGAGAGCAGCCGAACGTCGGAAAGGGCCCACCGGGCCCCACTGAAGGAGAGTTTGCCGAACGGGTGGCCCTCGATCTCGGCGATGGTCAGGCCCTGCGGCCCGGCCCCCGGTTCGCCTTCGACGGCACCGAACGACATTCCCTTGGCATGGGCGAAACGAGCGATACGCACCCGGCCAATCTAGCCCCGCCGGCACCCCAACCGGCCAGGACCGGCGCTCGGGTGTGCTCAACCCGTCACCGCGCGGCACCTTATCGGAGCAGGAGGTGAGCGGGGCGGGCTTCCCGAATTCGTACCCGCATGGAGGCGGCTCGCCCCTAGCGTCGGCTCCGGAGGTTCGTCGTATGCCTGCATCGACACGACACCACAGAGCCCTCGCAGTGTTCGTGCACTGCCTCGGCATCCTCGCCGCCGTGCCGGCCCTGCCGGCGGCGGCTCCGGAGGCGGCGGCCGCGCCACGACCACCGGCGGTCACCCCACAACCCACTGCGGTCGCGCCACGAGCACCGGCGGCCACCCCACAGTCCTCGACCAACGCGCCGGAACCGGCGGACGCCACGCCGCGACCAACGGCGACGGCCGGCGCGGCGGTCACTCGGCCACCGGTGGCGATGGTCGCCCGGGTGACCGAGCCCACTCCGCCCTCGGCGCCACCGGCGATGGCACCGCCGTCCCGGGCGCCGGCGTCGGCGCCTCCGCAACCGGTGACGGTGGCGGTCGCGACGGAGAGCAGCGCGGCACCGAGGTACCGGATCCAGGTGCGCAACGTGAGCAACTCGACGCTGGACACCACGGTGCGTCAGGAGTTGCCGCCCGGCTCGACGACGACCGCGATCAGCGGCGGTGGCAGGTCCACCCCGACCAGCGGATCGGCCACCGAGGTGACCTGGCGGCTGCGGTTGCCCGCGCACAGCACCACCACGCTGGGCACCGCGCTCGCCGCGACCGCGCCGGGTCAGCCGCTGACCGCGCCGACCTGCGCGTTCACCGGTGACGGCAGCCGGCCGTACGACTGCGCCACCGCCACCTGGCAGGCGGCGGCGACACCGGCGGCCGAGGTGACCGAGGCGCCGACCTGGCGGCGCTACCCGGTGTTCCTCGCCGGACTGGCGGTCCTGCTGCTGATCGGCGCCGCAGTGTTCTGGGTGTGGCGACGTCGGCGTGGAAGGCGGGTGACGGCCGCCGCGCTCGCCACCGGCGGCGGAGCCGAGGATGGTCGCGGGACGATCTACCCGCGACCGGCAGCCCCGAGTCCGCTGCGGCGTCGGCGTACCCCGCCGGTCTGGATGTTGGTGGGCGCCGCCGTCGTGGTGCTGGCCGGCGTCGTCGGCACCGCGGGTTGGACGGCGACCCGCCAGGTCGCGGCGATCGACACGCAGAAGCAGCCCACCAGCGGCGCGTGGGCGGGCACCGGGGTCACCGGGTCGCTGGGTGTGCCGCTGCGCGAGTCGGCGTTCGAGTTCACCGTCTACCGGATGATCTGCGGTGCGCCCGGCACCGCCGGGAAGGCCGACGGCGGCGGGCCCGCACCGGCCAGCGGCCGACGCTGCGAGGCTACGGTGGGGGTGCGCAACGTCACTGGTGACCACCAGTTGTGGCACAGCGAGCTGCAACGGGCGTACCTGCCTGGCGGGCGCTGGGTGAGCACCGACGAGTCGGCCACCCGGACGGCGAACCTGGGTCGGGACGTCTTCGCCGACCCGATGGCGGCGGGCACCCGGATGGTGCTTCCGCTGGTCTTCACCGTCGACGGGCGGGACCCGCCGCAGCAGCTGGAGCTGCGCAGCGGGGTGTTCTCCGCCGGGGTCCGGGTGCACATGCCCTGACCGGTGTTTCGGGCGGCGGTCGTACCCTGGGGTGCGTGACCGCCGCCCTCGCCCGCACCGTGCTCGACGCGACGCAGTGGCAGGCCCGCCGACTGGCCCACGAGGAGCGGGTGGACGTCTGGCTGACCCCGCACCTGGCCCGGCGACGACGCGGTGAGCGGCATCCGGTGGCCGACTTCCTGTTCACCTACTACTCGCACCGCCCGGCGCAGCTGCGTCGCTGGCATCCGGGGTCCGGGGTCGAGCTGCGCGACGCCGAGCTGGCCGACTTCGGCCGCGACTACCGCGCCAGCGCCGCCGGGGTCACCCTCGACACCGATGGGGTACGCGCGCGGCGCGCCGAGTCGATCGCCTGGATCCGCTCCCTGCTGGCGGCGACGCGTGGACGGGCGCCGCACTTCGGCTGCTTCGGGATGCACGAGTGGGCGATGGTCTACCGGCAGACCCGGGAGGAGTTGCGGCACAACTCGTGGCCGCTGCGGTTGAGCACGGAGCGCACCGCCGAGGTCGTGGAGGAGCGGGGCGTGCGGTGCAGCCACTTCGACGCGTTCCGGTTCTTCACACCGCCGGCCCGCCCGTTGAACCTGCTCAGCCCGACCCGGGAGACGCAGCACGCGAACGAGCAGCCGGGCTGCCTGCACGCCAACATGGATCTGTACAAGTGGGCGTACAAGTTGTCGCCGTTGGTCTCCTCGGAGTTGGTGGCCGACGCGTTCGACCTGGCTCGGGACATCCGCACGCTGGACATGCGGGCCAGCCCGTACGACCTGGCGGCACTCGGCTACCCGCCGGTGCGGGTGGAGACTCCGGACGGCCGGGCGGAGTACGCGGCGGCGCAGCGCGGGTTCGCCGAGCGGGCCGCGGTGCTGCGCGACCGGCTGCTGGCGGCCGTCCCGGCCTGACCGGGGTTCGACCGGTCAGGTTGCCGGGCGGGTACGCAGGCCGTCGATGAGCAGCGCCACGACCGCCGCCATGTCGTCGTCGAGGCCGGGTTGGTGCCAGTCGGCCCGGTGGGCTGGGTGGTGGAACCGGGCGGTGGCCTGGAGCAGCGCCCGGCCGGCCACCGCCGGGTCGGGCACTGTGAACTCGCCGGCCGTCATCCCGTCCGCGACGATCAGGCTGAGTTGACCGGCGAGGACCTCCAGGTGGTTGGCGACCGCACCCTCGGAAAGGGTGGTGAGCTGGTGGAAGTTGTCGAACAGCTCGGGGTCCTCCCGGGCCATCCGGCGCTTGGTGCCGCTCAGCTCCGCCAGCCAGCGGCGCAGCCGTTGCGGGGCCGGGCCGGGCCCGGTGGCCACCTCGATCAGCGGGGTGGACACCCGGGCCAGCCAACGTTCGGCGACCGCGTCGCGCAGGGCCGTCTTGCTGGCGAAGTGTCGGTAGACGCTGCCGTGGCTCACGCCCAACGCGCGGGCGACGTCCAGCACGGTGGCCTTGGCCGGCCCGTACCGGCGCAGCACCTCCTCGGCGGTGTCGAGGATGCGGTCGGCCGTCAGGGCGGTGGCGTCGCTCATCACCCCAGCCTTCCTGACCACGTGGACGGCCGTGGCGCGACCCCCGACCGGCGGACGCGCCACGGCCGGGTGGTCACGCCCGCTCGCTGTCCAGGTGGGCCATCTGCGCCTCGTCGTAGCGTGTGCCGGCGGCCGCGCCCACGGGGATGGCGGCTTCGATGGCGGCCAGGTCCGCCTCGGTGAGGGTGATCGCCGCGGCCCCCAGTGCCTCGGTGAGGCGGTCCCGGCGGCGGGCGCCGATCAGGGGCACGATGTTCTCGCCGCGGGCGAGCACCCAGGCGATGGCGATCTGCGCCACGGTGACGCCACGCGCCTCGGCGATGGCGCGCAGCGCGTCTACCAGGGCCAGGTTGCGGTCCAGGTTGGCGCCGGAGAATCGGGGCAGGTGGCTCCGGAAGTCGACGTCGGAGGTCTCCCGCCGCGTCGTCCAGTGGCCGCTGATGAGCCCGCGGGACAGCACCCCGTAGGCGGTGATCCCGACGCCGAGCTCGCGGGCCGTCGGCAGGATGTCGGTCTCCGGGTTGCGGGAGATCAGCGAGTATTCGATCTGCAGGTCGGTGATCGGGTGCACGGCGTGCGCCCGGCGCAGGGTCTCCGCGCTCACCTCGGACAGACCGATGTGGCGGACGTGACCGGCCTTGACCAGCTCGGCCAGGGCGCCGACCACGTCCTCCACCGGGACGTCCGGGGAGAGCCGGGCCGGGCGGTAGATGTCGACGTGGTCGGTGCCGAGACGGCGCAGGGTGTACGCCAGGAAGTTCTTGATCGCGGCGGGGCGGACGTCGACACCGTTCCAACCGCCGTCGGCGTCGCGCAGAACGCCGAACTTGACGCTGATCAGGGCCTTGTCGCGGTTGCGGCCGCGCAGTGCGTCGCGCAGCAGCAGCTCGTTGTGCCCCATGCCGTAGAAGTCGCCGGTGTCGAGCAGGGTGATGCCGGCGTCCAGTGCGGCGTGGATGGTGGCGATGCTCTCGGCCTCGTCGGCGGCACCGTAGAGGTCCGACATGCCCATCAGGCCGAGCCCGAGCGCGGAGACGGTCGGACCGGTGCTGCCGAGGGTGCGGGTGTCCATGGGGTGTTTCCTCTCAGCTGGGTGACGCACCGAGCGTACACCCTTCGGCTGACAGATTTCATATTCTGTCAGCCGACAGCGCGAAGGAACCCCGGACCCTAGGGGATTTTGTGGGGGTTTTACTCGCCGTCTGCTCGGCGGTCGCGCTTGCGCTGGGACTGGCGCTTCTTCTCGGCCAGCCGGCGCTCCTTCGCCC
>NZ_QGSZ01000063.1 GCF_003857055.1 Micromonospora inaquosa
CATACCGGGACCTGGTCCGCGGCTGCGCAACGATCACCCAAGTCGTCCACGCCGCCCACCCCCAGCCAGGAGACTGCCTGCCCCTGCCCGCGATCAGCCTCCCGCAGGACGCCGACGACGTACGCCGCCAACTCGACATGCTCACCGGCAACCTCTTCGACGAGCACGCCCAGGCGGTGAACCAGCAGTGGCTCACCGCCAGCCGAACCTGCACCCACCTGACGGCAGACAACGTCATCGCCATCAAGGAGCTCTACTACGGCTGGTACCAACTCCTCGGCGCCCTCAACGCCCGCATGCAGGGCCAGCCCGGTCTCGACGATGTCGAAAAACTCGCCGCCAACCTCGCCTACACGCTGGTGACCTACCTCCGCGCCTACCCCACCGCACCGGTCAGGCAACTACGCCTACGTCTCACCGGACGCCACGCCCGCCCGTAGGAGACGCCGCGCATCGCCACTCCGCCCTGACCCGCTTGGGTCTCGCCGGTGTCCGTGGTGCGCGCTGGCCAGTCCCCAGTGGTGACCGACCCGGCCACGTCCGGCAAGCGCCGACCCCAACATCTTGGCCGGCTCGCTGCGCTCCCCGGACCGCTGCGCTCCCAAGATCTCGCGGCCTTCCCGCTTGCCCGCCGCCGGCCGCGGCCGGTCCCTCACCGGCCTGTCAGCGCGGCACCCCGGCCCCACCCGGGCAGCAGCGCACCAACCCGAACCGTCAGGAGGACCCACTCATGAGCACCACCGCCACTCCCACTGCCCCGCAGCACCGCTCCCCCACCACGGCGTCCGTCCGCCGCCGGCTCGTGCTGGTCGGGCAGAAGGACGCCTACGACCCGTACAGCGCCGCCGACGCCGCCGAGTACCGGACCGTCCTGCGCTACGGCGACCGCTGACACGCCGCGCCATCACGGTGGCGACATCGCCCGCCCCTGTCGACCGCGCCCGCCGCGCCGTGGTGAAGGCCGCGCCCGACCTCATGCCGTCGACAATGCCGGCTCCTCCTGCGTGCGCATCTCCATGTGCTCATCGACGAGGGCCGGCTGGTCGCCCACGGGGGTCGATTGGTCGCTGGCGCGGGCGAGGGCGGCGCGCACCCCGGCGACAGGAAGCTCGATCATGGCCGCGATCTCCGCGACCGGCTCACCAAGTTTCCGAAGCCGGGCGACCGCCGCATCGGCTTCCCGGTCCAGCCCTCCTGCCCTGCTCTGTCCGGCAGCGAGGATCCGCTGAGCCCGAAGGGCCGCCTCGTCCCGCACCTGACCCGCGCGTGTCACCCGGTCGAAGTAGACCCGCACCGCCTCCGTCACGTTCGCCTCGTACGCCGCGAGCCTCGCCACCCGGGCCGCCCGAACCTCCGACGCCTTCCGCGCCGCCATCCGATTAACACCCGCACCAGAAATTCGCTTAGCCATACCGAAACCCTAGCCACGAGCACCCATTACCAACAAGACCGAGTCGCAATTTCAAGCCACGTCAATCCAACCACAAACAACCGAAAAGAAAAGCCGCCTAAACCCCGCCACAAAACCGTTTCTACCAGCGCAAACGTGGATCCACAGCTTCAAAAGAAAACGCCGACACACCTCTTGCAGATGCTCTTGCCATGGATCGCCTGCGGCGGGTACCGTCCCCTCTCCCCCTCAAATAAACGGCGCAAACAATCGCGCCAACGAAGTCGGATGGGGGGCGAATTCGACGCAAGGGGAGGGGTGGTCGCCCAGTGATGACGTTGCACAAGCTGTCGGTCGGCGACGGCTACACCTACCTCACCCGACACGTCGTCGGCGGCGACCGCGACCGGCTTCCCGGGCAGGACGCGACCGACTACTACACCGCCCCCGGCAACCCTCCGGGCCGGTGGGGCGGTCGAGGTCTGGCCCCGCTCGGTCTGGCCGGGCAGGTGTCCGAGGAGCAGATGCGGCACCTGTTTGGCCAGGGGATGCACCCCGATGCCGATGCCATCATCGCCCGGCATCTCGCTACCCGGGTTCGGCCCGGCATGGACAACGAGGAGGTCGAGCGGCTCACGCAGGAGGCGATCCGTCAGGCCACCCTCGGGCGCCGTTTCCCCGTCTACGCGACCCTGCAGGACTTCGACACCCGTGTCGAGCAACGGCTCGACGTGGTGCGCGCCGAGACGGGGCGGAAGCCGACACGGGCCGAGACAGGCAAGGTACGCGCCGAGGAGGCCCGCCGGGCCCGGGGTGCCGTCGCCGGCTACGACCTCGTCTTCACCCCCGTGAAGAGCCTCGTCCTGCTGTGGGCCCTCGACGAGCGCGAGTGGGTCCGCGACGCGGTGAAGGCGATCCACGAGCAGGCTCGCGACTCCGCGCTACAGCTGTTGGAGAAGCATGCGGCGTTCACTCGCAGCGGCGATACCGGGCAGGCGCAGCTGGACACCCGCGGCCTGGTCTACGCCATGTTCGACCACTACGACTCCCGCGACGGCGACCCGAACCTGCACACCCACGTCGCAATCAGCAACAAAATCCAGGGAGCGGATGGGAAGTGGCGCAGCCTCGACGGCGGCCCGTTGCACCGCGTCGCGGTCGCCGCGTCCGAGCACTACAACTCCACCATCGAAACCCTCGCCATCCAACACCTCGGGGTGGAGTTCGCGGTCCGCCCCGACACCGTGGGCAAGCGGTATCCGGTCCGGGAGGTAGCCGGTGTTCCGCGCGACGTGATCGGGACGTTCTCGTCGCGGCGGTCGCAGATCGAGGCCCGCTACGAGCAGTTGGTCGTCGACTTCCGCCGTGCCCACGGCCGCGACCCCGACAACCAGGCGGCGTTCCGCCTCGCGGGCCAAGCCAATCTCGACACCCGCGGCCCCAAACCCGCTCCCCGTTCCCTCGCCGCACTCCGCGAGGAGTGGACGGCCCGACTGCACGCCGAACACGGCCAATCGGCCGCGGGATCCCTTGCCCAGGTCGTCACCGCCACCGGCCCCACCCACAGACACGAGACGGTTTCCACAACGTTATCCACAGACCAGATCGGGGCCCTTGCCGCTCTGGCGGTGCGGCGGGCAGAGGGATCCCGGTCGACGTGGACGGTGTGGAACCTACGTGCCGAAGCCGACCGGCTGCTACGCGAACCACCAACCACCGTCGCCCCTCGCGGGCTGCGCTTCACCGATCAGCATGATCGCGCGGAGGTGCTGCAGCAGGTCGTCCACCAGGCCGTCACCGCGCTCTGCGTACCCGTGACGGCCGAGCCGGATCTGGTCGAGCCGGCCGGGTTGCGCCGCGAGGACGGAACGTCGGTGTTCATGCAGCACGGCGCCGCCCGCTACACCAGCCAGGCGATCCTCGACGCGGAACAACGCCTCCTCGACGCCGCCCGCACCCCGACCGTCCTGGGCTACGCGGCCACCGCCGTGCAGGCGACGCTTGATGGTTACGAGGCCACCACCGGCACCACGCTCGATGCCGGGCAGCGGGCCATGGTCGTCGCGTTCGCCACCGACGCGCGGCTGATCGCCGTTGGGCTCGGCCCCGCTGGCGCCGGAAAGACCACCACCATGCGCGCGTACCAACACGTCGTCGCCGCCCACGGCCAGCGACTCATCCCCCTGGCCACCTCCGCCGCCGCGTCCGCCGTCCTCAGCGCCGACCTCGGCGTCCCCACCGAAAACCTGCACAAGTTCGTCCACGAACACACCACCCACCGGCACGCCGACAGCAGCTTTCCCACTGAGAAAGAGTTCTTCCGGGTACGGCCCGGCGACGTCATCCTCGTCGACGAAGCCGGCCTCGCCGGCACCCACAACCTCGACGCCCTACGCGACATCGCCACCCGCCATCGCGCCCTCGTACGCCTCCTCGGAGACCACCGGCAACTCGCCGCCGTCGAGTCCGGCGGCGCACTGCGCCTGCTCGCAACGGAGGCCGGCGCCGTCGAACTCACCGCCCTGCACCGCTTCACCACAGCTGCCGAAGCCGACGCCACCCGCCGCCTCCGCGACGGCGACACCACCGCCCTCGACCACTACCAGAGCAACGGCCGGATCCGCGGCGGCTCCTACGAGGCAATGGTCGAACAGGCCTACACCGCCTGGCACACCGACATGACCGCAGGCTTGACCACCCTCATGTCGTCGTCCACCAGCGCCGGCGTCACCGCCCTGTCCGCCCGCGCCCGCGCCGACCGCGTCACCGCCGGTCAGGTCGAACCCGACGGCGCCAACCTGCACGACGGCAACCGCGCCGGCCGCGGGGACTGGATCGTCACCCGCCTCAACAGCCGCACTATGACCAGCAACCGGGGCAAGGACTGGGTTCGCAACGGCGACGCCTGGACCGTCACCCAGCGCCGCAGCGACGGGGCCCTCACCGTGAAACACCAGCAGCACGGCGGCACCCTCACCCTCCCCGCCGCCTACGTCGCCGCGCACGTCGAACTGCTCTACGCCACCACGGTCCACCGCGCCCAGGGCGCCACCGTCGACACCGCCCACGCCCTCATCACCGACGACATGGCCCGCGAACACCTCTACGTCGCCGCCACCCGCGCCCGCCAGCACACCACCCTCTACGCCGTCACCCACCGCATCCTGCCCCTAGACGAGGACGCCCGCCTCGACCGCACTGGCTACGACCCACACGCCCGCACCGCCCGGGAAGTCCTCGAAACCGTCCTCGCCACCGAAGGCGCGCAAACCTCCGCCACCGAAGCCATCACCCACGCCGCCGACCAGGCCCACAGCCTCGCCACCTTGGTCCCCCGACTGCGCTACGCGGGCGAACTCGCCGACAACCAGCGCCTGCACACCCTCGTCTCCGACGCACTCGGCCCCGACGCCGGCGCGGTGCACCGTGACGCCGCCTGGCCTAGCGTCGTCCGCGCGCTGCGCACCGCCGAGAGCAACGGCTGGGACCTGCACCAAGTCCTCGCCAACACCGCCCGCCGCGGCACCCTCGCTGGCGCCGAATCCCCCGCTCAACTTCTCACCTGGCGCATCAAAGACCACCTGGACGGCCGCAGCCCAAGTCCCGCCCTCACCCAGCCCAGCGTCGACGACACCGCGCGCTACGCCGCTCTTCTGGGACCGATCCTGCGTACGGCCGTGCCCCTCGACCCCACCGACGCGACCCACCCACCGCGGCTTCTTGCCAGCGAACCCACCTCACACGACGGCGACCACCGACAGCTGATCGCCACCGTTCTCGGCGACCGAAAGGCCGACCAAGCTACCGACGAGCCCGCCTGGCCAGCCCTCACCGCCGCGATCCGCCGCGCCGAACACGCCGGACACGACGCCCTCACCGCCGTCGCCACGGCCGCTCTGGCTCGACCCCTGCACGACGCCCGGTCCCTCTCCGAAGTCCTCGCCTGGCGCCTCAACCAGCACCTCGACACCACCCCGCCACCCGTCGAAGCCGGCACCACCGACGGCTGGCGCACCCTCGCCTGGACCCTCAAGGCCGCCGAAACACAGGGCCACCCCGCCGAACAACTCCTCACCGCCGCGCGCCCCGGCAGCGACCTCGACAGCATCCGCCACCAACTCCACAGCCTCACCCGCCCCGCCCCCGAGGCCGGGCCGGTTCCCTGGCTCGACGCCACTTCCCGTACCGCCGACACCGCCTTGACGGCCTACCTCGAAGACGCCACCCAGCTCATCCAGCAGCGGGTCAACAAGGTCACCGACCGCGCCCTCACCGAGCAACCAGCCTGGCTCACCGGACTCCAGGGCGACGCCACCCAGCCGAACGAGCACGCGACGTGGCGGACCCACGTGGCGACCGTCGCGGCCTACCGCGACCAGTACCAGATCACCGGCGACGATCCCGACCAACCCATCGGCCCTTACGTCCCCCAGCACCACGCCGGGCACCGGGCATACCTCTACGCCGCCGACGCCGTCGCTCGCCCACCCGGCACCACGGCCCTGCTGGAG
>NZ_QGSZ01000221.1 GCF_003857055.1 Micromonospora inaquosa
TCTCGTTCCAGCGCGCCCCGCGAGGGTGGCTTCCGTGGCGGTGACCGGGACAGCTCACGCTCCAGCGCCCCGCGTGAAGGTGGCTTCCGTGGCGGTGACCGGGACAGCTCACGCTCCAGCGCCCCTCGCGAAGGCGGTTTCCGCGGTGGTGACCGCGACGGTGGTTTCCGTGGCGGCGACCGTCGTGAGGGCGGGTATCAGGGTGGCGACCGCACTCGCTCCGGCCCGCCTCGCGAGGGTGGTTTCCGTGGCGGTGACCGGGACAGCTCACGCTCCAGCGCCCCGCGTGAGGGTGGCTTCCGTGGCGGTGACCGCGAGGGCGGCTACCGGGGTGGGGAGCGTACCGGCGGTTTCCGGGCCGACGAGCGGCCGCGTCGCGAGGGTGAGTTCCGTCGTGACGACCGCGCGGGTGGCTCCGAGTCGTTCGAGGGCGGGCGCCGTTCGGCCCCGGCGCTGCCGGACGACATCGTCGCGACCGACCTCGACAAGGACGTTCGCGCTGAGCTGCTCTCGCTGAACAAGCCGGTCGCCGAGACGGTGGCCCGGCACCTGGTCGCGACCGGACAGCTGATCGACGAGGACCCCGCCGAGGCGTTGGCGCACGCGCTGGCCGCCCGACGGCTGGCGTCGCGTATCTCCGCTGTCCGTGAGGCGGTCGGCCTGGCCGCGTACCACGCGGGGGAGTGGCAGTCGGCGATCGCCGAGCTGCGCACGTACCACCGGATGAGCGGGTTGCAGAGCCACCTGGCCGTCCTCGCGGACTGCGAGCGGGCCCTCGGCCGGCCGGAGCGGGCCATCGACCTGTTCCGTGGCGCGGACCGGGAGAAGCTGGACCAGGCCGTGGCGATCGAACTGCTGATCGTCGCCGCCGGAGCGCGGGGCGACCTCGGGCAGAAGGACGCCGCGGTCGCGATGCTCCAGGTCCCGGACCTCACCAGCGAGGCCACCGTGCCGTGGACGGCTCGGCTGCGGTACGCGTACGCCGACGCGCTGCTCGCGGTGGGTCGGCGCGAGGAGGCCCGGGAATGGTTCTCCCGCGCCGCCGACGTGGACACCGAGGGCGAGACCGACGCCGCCGAACGGCTGCTCGAACTCGACGGCGTGGTCATCGAGGGTGACGACGAGGACGAGGCCGCCGAGGAGATCGCCGCGGGCCCGGGCGCTCCCGGAGCGGTGCCGGCCCAACCCGACGCCGACCTGACCGGCGACGAAGACGACGAAGACGAAGACGACGAAGACGAAGACGAAGACGACGACGACGACGACGAAGACGAAGACGACGACGACGAAGACGACGATCAGGACGAGGACCGTCACCCCACCGAGGGCACCGACGCCGACGCCGCTGAGGACAGCGGCGTGAAGTCCGGCGACGCGGCGGACGGGGACGCGGCGAAGGCCGACGGGACCGTGCCGGCCGGGGACGACGAGTCAGGGTCGACGCAGCGGTGAGCGCGGGCGTGGGGGAGCGGCTGGTCGACGGGTACACCCTGGTCGTCTTCGACCTGGACGGCGTGATCTACCTGATCGACCGGCCGATCCCCGGCGCCGTCGAGACGGTGGCCCGGTTGCACGCCGAGGGACGGGCGGTGGCGTACGCGACCAACAACGCGTCCCGTCGGTCCAGCGAGGTCGCGGACCTGCTGACCGGAATGGGTGTGCCGGCCCGCCCGGAAGAGGTTCTCACCTCCGCCGCAGCCTCGGCCGAGTTGCTGCGTGACCGGCTGCCCGCCGGGGCGTCGGTGCTGGTGGTCGGCGCGGAGGCGCTGCGCGCGGAGTTGCGTGCGGTCGGTCTGACCCCGGTCACCCAGGCCGACGAGAAACCGGCGGCGGTGGTGCAGGGGTACGGCCCGCAGGTCGGCTGGGCCGAACTGGCCGAAGCGTCGGTCGCGGTGCGGGCGGGCGCGATCTGGATCGCCACCAACACCGATCGGACCCTGCCCAGTGGGCGGGGACCGCTGCCCGGCAACGGTTCGCTGGTCGCCGTGCTGCGGACGGCACTGGAGCGAGACCCCGACGTCGTGGTCGGCAAGCCGGAACCGGCGCTGTTCGAAACCGCTGCCAAGCGCAGTGGCGGTGGGCGGAGCCTGGTGGTGGGTGACCGGCTGGACACCGACATCGAGGGTGCCCGCCGCGCGGGGCTGGACAGCCTGCTCGTGCTCACCGGCGTCAGCGGCGTACCGGAGTTGCTGGCCGCCGAGCCGGGACGGCGTCCCACGTACGTCGCGAGGGACCTGGCGGGGCTGTTCGACCCGGCCGCCGCCGTGCGGGTCCCGGGCCCGGCGGACGCCGGCGGCTGGTCTGTGACCGACCGGGACGGCACGCTGGAGCTGGCGGGGGCCGGTCGACCGTTGGACGCCCTGGCCGCGCTCTGCGCGGTGGCCTGGTCGGCCCCGGTGCCGGCGCTGCCGAAGATCCGTCCGGTCGGCCCGGACGCGGCCCACGCGATGGAGAGTTTCGGTCTGACCGCTGTCGCGTGACGGGGAACCGTCAGAGCAGCTTGCGCAACTTCAGCAGGTCGAACGGGTTGGCTTTGATCGACACCCGGCGTGAGGTCACCGCGTTGGTGACGTCGAGGTCGCCGCGGACCAGGGCGAGCAGGTCGTCGCTGGACGTGCTGAGTGCGATCTTGGCCTTGGGGTCGTCACCGTCGGTCAACTCGACCAGCCGGCCGCCGGTGATCCGGCCGTGGAACGCGGTGTCCAGGTCGGTGATCCGGCAGGCCAGCGTCCGGTCCAGGTCGATCCGTTCGCGGACCGTCTCGGCGTTGCGATCCAACCGGGCGGCCAGCTCCTGCAACGCCTGCCGGCACTCGTCCACGCTGGCCACATCTCCCCCTCGCTGATCGCCACGCCGTCCTCGGCACCGTACCGCACGGGCTGGTCCGGGGTGCCCGGTAGCGTGACACCTGCACACCCCGCCCCGTGGAAGGACTCAGGCATGCAGGACGCGTGGCGCGCCTACCTCGAGCTGGCCATGGGCCTTGCGGAGGCGCCCCGGAAGAAGGCCCAGGACGTGGCACGTCGCCTCGTCGGCTCCGGCGGCGCGACCGCCGCCCAACTCCAGGCCCTCGGCGAGGAACTGGTGACCACCGGCGCCGCCAACCGAGAGGCTTTGACCAAGCTGGTCCGCTTCGAGGTCGACCGGGCCCTCGGCGCGGTCGGTCTGGCCACCGCCGACGAGGTGGCCGAGCTGACCCGACGGGTGCACGACCTGGAACGGCAGCTACGGGAGGCGCGCTCCGCCGACGCGCCGACCGCCGGCCCCACGGCACAACCCGACCCGACTGTCGCCGCGCGGCCCGGCACCGGTCTCGTGCCGTCCGACGCCGAGGCCGGCGCGCCGGTCTCCGCTCCGGTGGCGAAGAAGGCGGTGGCGAAGAAGGCGGTCGCCAAGAAGGCCATCGCCAAGAAGCCGCCGGCGACGATCAGCCGGACCGGCGACGAGGACGTCCCGACGCCGGCGGCGATGCCCGCCAAGAAGGCGATCCGCAAGCAGCCGCCGGACGACGCCGAATGAGCCGGCCCGGCCCACCGCCCGGCGGGTCCTTCCCGGCCCGGCCCGGCCCACCGGCGGGCAGCTCCTTCGCGGCCCGGCCCGGCCCGCCGGTGGGTGCGCGCCCCGGACCGCCGCCGGATTTCGGGGACGACGAAACGCGGCACCCGGCGGTCGACGCCGCCGTGCAGTCCCTGGCCAACGCGGCAACGCTCGCACCGGCCGACCAGATCGCCCAGTACGAGGCGGCCTACGAGACGCTGCGGGAAACCCTCGCCACCATCGACCAGACCTGAGCGGGACGGCCAGGCCTGAGCAGACCGGAGAACAACCACCCATGGCACGTCGTAACCGGCTGGACGCCGAACTCGTCCGCCGCGGTCTGGCCCGCTCCCGTGAGCAGGCCGCCGCGTTGGTGGAGGCCGGCCGGGTCCAACTGCGGGGCGTGGTCGCCCGCAAGGCGGCCGCGATGGTCGACCCCGCCGACCCGCTCCTGGTGACCGGGGCGGACCCGGCCGAGGAGTACGTCTCCCGGGGCGGGCACAAACTCGCCGGTGCGCTGGCCGCGTTCGCCCCCGGTGGGCTGCGCGTCGCCGGGCGGCGGTGCCTGGACGCGGGCGCGTCGACCGGTGGGTTCACCGATGTGCTGCTGCGCGCTGCGGCGGCCGAGGTGGTGGCCGTGGACGTCGGCTACGGGCAGCTCGCCTGGTCACTGCGCACCAACGAGCGGGTCCGTGTTCTGGAGCGCACCAATGTTCGTACCCTCGATGCCGACGCGATCGGCGGCCAGGTCGACCTCACGGTGGCCGACCTGTCGTTCATCTCGCTGCGGCTGGTGCTGCCGGCGCTGGCCGGCTGCACCCGCGACGACGGTGACCTGGCGTTGATGGTCAAGCCGCAGTTCGAGGTCGGCAAGGAGCGGGTCGGTGCCGGCGGTGTGGTCCGCGATCCGGAGCTGCGCGCCGAAGCGGTGCTGGACGTGGCCGCGACGGCCGAGCGGCTCGGCCTCGGGCTGGCCGACGTGGCGGCCAGTCCGCTGCCCGGGCCGAGCGGCAACGTGGAGTTCTTCGTATGGTTGCGCCGGGGCGCACCACCGGCCGACCCGCAGCGGGTGCGGGCCGTGGTGGCGGCCGGGCCGGACGGTTCGACGACGGCCGGCGACGTGCCGGACGTGGCGGCGGAGGAGGTCGCAGGGTGAACGCGCGCAGCGAGGGCGCCGCAACGGGCCGCGCGGTGACACGCGGTCGTGCCGAGGTGACGGCGCCGCTGGCGCGACGCCACCCGGTCCGGCGGGGACGGGCGGCCCGATGAGCCGGACCGCGCTGCTGGTGACCCACACCGGCCGTCGGCGCAGCACCGAGCACGCCCGGTCGGTCGCCGCGGACCTGATCGCCGCGGGTTTCGAGGTACGGGTGGTCGCCGACGAGGCCGACGACCTCGACCTGCCCGGTGTGGTGCCGGTCGGCGGCCCGCAGGCCGCCGAGGGCGCCGAGATCGTCTTCGCGCTCGGTGGGGACGGCACCTTTTTGCGCGCCGCCGAGCTGGCCCGGCCGGCGAAGGCGCCGCTGCTCGGCATCAACCTCGGCAAGGTGGGCTTCCTGGCGGAAGCGGAGATCGACGACCTGGACACCGCGGTCCGGGACGTCGTCGGGCGCAACTACACGGTCGACGAGCGGCTGACCCTGGACGTCACTGCCGAGTTCGACGGTGGGCCGACCATCGAGTCCTGGGCGCTCAACGAGATCAGCATCGAAAAGGGCGAACGGGCCCAGATGCTCGAACTGCTCGTCGACGTGGACGGCCGGCCGCTGTCCCGCTACGGCTGCGACGGCGTCGTCTGCGCCACGCCCACCGGCTCCACCGCGTACGCGTTCTCCGGTGGCGGTCCGGTGGTCTGGCCGGAGGTGGAGGCGCTGCTGCTGGTGCCGATCAGCGCGCACGCGTTGTTCAGCCGCCCGCTGGTCACCGCCCCGACGTCCACTTTCGTGATCACCGTCGACCCGTTCACCACCCTCGCGGTGCTCTCCTGCGACGGCCGGCGGGTCTACGACCTGCCACCCGGCGCGCGGGTGACGGTGCGCCGGGGCGCCCTGCCGGTACGCATCGTGCGGCTGCGCCCCCGCCCGTTCACCGACCGACTGGTGGCCAAGTTCGACCTTCCCGTGCACGGGTGGCGCGGCAGCCGCCGGTGACCGTGGCACATACCGTCGGTGGACAAGAGTTGTCCACCTGACGACATGTCGCCGCTGCGGCGGCTGGCGACTAGTGACCTGGTGACACGCTCCGTCGCAGACTCCGATCGGCCCTCATCTACGGATGGCGGGCCTGGAGGAGTAGAGGAGCGCATCGCATGCACTGGTCCCCCC
>NZ_QGSZ01000062.1 GCF_003857055.1 Micromonospora inaquosa
GGGTAGGGGTAGGGGGTTAGAGGCCGGATAGGCGTTGGCCGGCTCTTACTACGGCCATGGCGTGGCGTTCGCCGGGGCGGCGGCCCAGGCGCTCGATCGGGCCGGAGATGCTCACCGAGGCGATCACCCGACCGGTGCGGTCGCGGATCGGGGCGGAGACACTCGCCACACCGGCCTCCCGTTCGGCGACGCTCTGCGCCCAACCGCGACGGCGTACCTCGGCGAGGGTGCGGCCGGTGAACTTGCTGCGCGGCAGCAGCGGCATCACCGCCTCCGGAGGCTCCCAGGCGAGCAGGATCTGGGCTGCTGAGCCGGCTGTCATCGGCAGCACCGAGCCGACCGGAACGGTGTCCCGTAGGCCGCTGGCCCGCTCGGCCGCCGCCACGCAGATCCGCTCGTCGGCGCGGCGCAGGTAGAGCTGCGCGCTCTCACCGGTGGCGTCGCGCAGCGCGGCCAGCAACGGCTCGGCGGCGGTCAGCAGAACGTCCGGTGCGGCGTTGGCCAGCTCACCCAGGCGGGGCCCGGGTCGCCATCTGCCCTGGGTGTCGCGCACCAGCATCCGGTGGATCTCCAGGGCCTGGGCCAGCCGATGTGCGGTGGCCCGGGGCAGCTTGGTGCGTTCAACGAGTTCGGCCAGGCTGGCGCCGTCCACGCAGGCGGCCAGGATGACCACCGCCTTGTCGAGAACGCCGACACCGCTCATACTGTGTCCCACAAGCCGAAACTTACCTCCCAGAATTTAGGATGTCCAGATGGTGGGAGTCACTCCTGAGCCGAGGACCCTGGCCGAGAAGGTCTGGGACGCGCACGTCGTACGGTCTGCCGCTGGTGAGCCGGACCTGCTCTTCATCGACCTGCACCTGCTGCACGAGGTGACCAGCCCGCAGGCGTTCGACGGGCTGCGGCTCGCCGGGCGCCGGGTGCGTCGTACCGACCTGACCCTCGCGACCGAGGACCACAACACCCCGACCGGGTACGCCGACCCGGCGTTCCGCCTCCGCCGTGGTGACCTGCTCACCATCGCGGACCCGACGTCGCGTACGCAGATCGAGACGTTGCGCCGCAACTGCGCCGAGTTCGGGGTGCGGCTGCACGCGCTGGGCGACGACAATCAGGGCATCGTGCACGTGATCGGCCCGCAGCTCGGTCTCACCCAGCCGGGCCTGACGATCGTCTGTGGCGACTCACACACCGCCACCCACGGCGCCTTCGGTGCGCTCGCCTTCGGCATCGGCACCAGCGAGGTGGAGCACGTGTTGGCCACCCAGACGCTGCCGCAGAGCCGGCCGAAGACGATGGCCGTGAACGTCACCGGCCGCCTCGCGCCCGGCGTGACCGCCAAGGACCTGGTGCTCGCGCTGATCACGCAGGTCGGCACGGGTGGGGGTCGAGGGCACATCGTGGAGTACCGCGGCGAGGCGATCCGCGCCCTCTCCATGGAGGGGCGGATGACCATCGCCAACATGTCCATCGAGTGGGGCGCCAAGGCCGGCATGATCGCGCCGGACGAGACCACCTTCGCGTACCTCAAGGGTCGACCGAACGCGCCGCAGGGCGCGGACTGGGACGCGGCGGTGGCGTGGTGGCGGACGCTGCCCACCGACGAGGGCGCGCGCTTCGACGCCGAGGTGACCCTGGACGCCAGCCGGGTCACCCCGTTCGTCACCTGGGGCACCAACCCCGGGCAGGGTGCCCCGTTGAGCGCCCCGGTACCGGACCCTGAGGAGTTCACCACCGACTCGGAGCGCACCGCGGCCCGCCGGGCCCTGGAGTACATGGACCTGCGCCCCGGCACCCCGCTGCGGGAGCTGCCCATCGACGTGGTCTTCGTGGGGTCCTGCACCAACGGCCGCCTGGAGGACCTGCGGGCCGCTGCCGACGTGCTGCGTGGCCACCGGGTCGCCGACGGTGTCCGGATGCTCGTGGTGCCGGGCTCCGCAGCCGTGCGCGAGGCCGCCGAGGCCGAGGGGCTGGACAAGGTCTTCGCCGACGCCGGGGCCGAGTGGCGGTTCGCCGGCTGCTCCATGTGTCTCGGGATGAACCCCGACACGCTGAAGCCGGGCGAGCGCTCCGCCTCCACCTCGAACCGCAACTTCGAGGGCCGTCAGGGCCGGGGCGGGCGTACCCACCTGGTCTCCCCGCCGGTGGCCGCCGCCACCGCCGTGGTCGGCCGGCTGGCCGCCCCCGCCGACCTGTAGAAGGGACCGACGAGATGGACAAGTTCACCACCCACACCGGCACCGCCGTGCCGCTGCGCCGGTCCAACGTGGACACCGATCAGATCATCCCCGCCGTGTACCTCAAGCGGGTGACCCGGACGGGATTCGCCGACGGGCTGTTCAGTGCCTGGCGGGAAGATCCGGCATTCGTGCTCAACGATGAAAACTATTCCGGGGCGTCGATCCTGATCGCCGGTCCGGAGTTCGGCACCGGCTCCTCCCGGGAGCACGCCGTCTGGGCGCTACGGGACTGGGGCTTCCGCGCGGTGGTGGCCCCTCGCTTCGGTGACATCTTCCGCGGCAACGCCCTCAAGGAAGGTCTGTTGCCGGTCGAGTTGGAATTGAAAGCCGTCGAAGAGTTGTGGGACCTGGTCGAGGGGGATTCGACCACCCCGGTGACCGTCGACCTGACCGCCCGCCAGCTCCGGGCGGGGGACGCGAGCTGGTCGTTCCCGCTGGACGACTTCAGCCGTTGGCGTCTCCTGGAAGGCCTCGACGACATTGGACTCACCCTCCGGCACGCCGCCGACATCGACTCCTACGAGGCCCGCCGACTGCCGTTCCTGCCCTCCGTGGCATAGCCGTTAGGCCGCTCGCACAGCGGATTTCACCCCCATCGGTCCAACCGGTGGGGGTGAATCCGTTACGACACAAGGGCTTTTTTCTACCGAATGTTTGTGTCCCGGCAGCACAGGGCATACCGTGCGCGCAGAATGGCTCGCGACGAGTCAGTTGCACAATCGGGAGGAAGTCGTGAACAAGGCCGAGCTCATCGAGGCGCTCGCCGTTCGCCTGGGGGACCGGAAGATGGCGACGGCCGCGCTCGACGCGGTCCTCACCGAGGTCCAGGCGGCGGTCACCAAGGGCGAGAAGGTGGCGATCACCGGATTCGGAGCATTCGAAAAGCGTGTGCGTGGCGCACGAACAGCGCGCAACCCGCGTACCGGCGAGGCGGTGAAGGTCAAGAAGACGTCAGTCCCGACCTTCCGCCCCGGCGCCGGGTTCAAGGAGATGGTGGCCAGCGGCAAGGTGCCGAAGGCCACGGTGGCGGCGAAGAAGACCGCCGGCACCACCACGGCCAAGGCGGCGGGCACCAAGGCGGCGGGCACCAAGGCGACCGGCGCGAAGGCTGCCGGCACCAAGGCGACCGCGGCGAAGGCGGCCAGCAAGAAGACCGCCCCGGCCAAGGCAACCAAGACCGCCACGGCGACCAAGGCGGCCGCCAGCAAGAAGACCGCCCCGGCCAAGGCGAGCAAGAGCACCACGGCGACCAAGACGGCCGCCAGCAAGAAGACCACCGCGGCGAAGAAGACCACCGCGGCGACCCGGTCGACCGCGGCGAAGAAGACCACCGCGGCGGCGAGCAAGAGCACGGCGGCCAAGAAGGCTCCGGCCAAGAAGGCTCCGGCGAAGAAGGCGGCCAGCAAGCGCTGACCTACCCGCTCCGCAAAGGGCGTCCACCCGTGGGTGGGCGCCCTTTCGGCGTACCGGGACCGTTCTTCGGCGTATCGGGGACCGTTGACCCGGTTGGCTCGCTCGCGCAGAATCGCCGTGCCGGCCCCCCTCCGCCGGCCCGTCGACGGGAAGTGGGGCGCCGGTGCGCTACCGCCAACTCACCACCGGGACGCTCGCGCTGGGCGTGCTCCTCCTCATCGACGTGCTGCGGGTCTGGCTGCCCGGCATCATCACCATCTTCGGTCAGGCGGCGTCCACCCCCGCCGAGCTGATGGGGGCGTTCGCCCTCGGCTGGTTCGTGCTCGCCCTGGGCGCGCCCGCCGTGGTCCGCCGGGTCGGAGCCCGCCCGGTCACTGTCGTCGCCGCTGTCGCGCTCGCCGTCGCCCGGCTCACGCTCACCGCCGCTCCCGGCGGGCGTACGCAGCTCTGGTTGGCCACCGCCGGGTTGCTCGCCGGGCTGGTCTGGCTGGTCGGCGTCGCCGCCGACACCGACCGACCGGTCCCGGGGCTGGCGTTGGGGTTCGCGGTCAACGCGGCCCTGCACGCGGTGCTGGACACCGTCGACCTGGTCTGGCGGGGCGGCTGGCTGGCCTGGCTGCTCAGCGCCGTCGCGGTGGCGGTGTTCCTGCTCAGCACGGCGCAACCCGGCCAGCCCGCCACCCGCGCTGGCACCGCTGACGGCCCTGACGGCCCCGCTGACGCCCTTGGCGGCCCCGGTGGTGGCCGGGCCTGGCTGTTGGCCGGGCCGGCGCTGCTGCTGGCCGGGATGGTGGCGCTCTCCCCGGCACTGGCCCGGACCGGGATGTCGTACCTGGCCGGGGATGGTGTGGCTCGTTCGCCGCTGTTCGGCCTGGCACCCGTGCCGGTGGCGGTCGCCGGGTTCCTGGGCGCCGCGTTGACCCGGCAGCCGGGCGGGTGGGGCCGCGCGTACGGCCCGGTGGCGTTGCTCGCCGGCGCGGTGCTGTTCGCCCTCGACAGCGGTGACCTGCTCCTCCCGGCCATCCTCCTCGCCGCGGTCGGTCTCGGCGCGTGCCTCGCCCTGACCGACGACACCAGCGACCCCGGCACCGACGCCGCGAACGCCAGCGCCTCCCGGCGGGGGTACGCGGTCGCGGCCGGCATGCTCGTCTTGGCGCTGGGAGCGGTCGGCTACTACTCGGCCTACGATCTGGGCTACCCCAACGCGGCGGTGCCCGTGGTGGTGGCCGCGCTGGTCGCCGCCGTGGCGCTCACCGCCCGCCCCGCCGGCGACCGACTTCCCGGGCCGGTTGCGCCGCTACGGGCCACCGCCGCGGTCACCGCGCTGGCCCTGCTGGCGCCCGTGCTCGCCGACGAGGTGCCGGTGGCCAGCAACCGGGACGGCCCGCCGCAGCGGTTGACAGTGGTGGCGTACAACATCCGGATGGGTTTCGGGCTGGACGGCCGGTTCGACCTGACCGGCCTCGCCGAGGTCGTCGACCGGCAACGACCCGACGTGGTGCTGCTCAGTGAGGTGGACCGGGCGTGGCTGCTCAACGGCGGGCACGACACCCTGGACCTGCTGTCCGACCGGCTCGGTATGCCGTACGTCTTCGGGCCGGCCGCCGACCCGGTCTGGGGTGACGCGGTGCTCAGCCGTTGGCCGGTACGCGATCCGCGGAGCCGACCGCTGGCCGCCGTCGGTGCGCCCACCGGAGCACAGGCCCTCGCCGTCACCCTGGACCTCGGCGACGGTGTCCATACCGCCGTGGTGAGCACCCATCTGCAGCCGCCGCCCGGCAGGGACCCGGTGGGCCAGGCCCGCGCGGTCGCCGACTTCGCCATCCGGTACGCGGCCGGTCGGCCGTTGGTGGTGGCGGGCGACCTGAACACCGAGCCGGGCGACGAGGCGTTCGCGGAGTTCGCCAAGGCTGGCCTGGTCGACGCGTTGGCGGCCGCCCGACCGTTGGCGACCAGCCCGGCGGACGACCCGCGCCAGCAGATCGACCACATCTTCGTCTCGCCCGGTCTGATCCCCGCTGATCCGGTCGCGCCGCGCAGCACGGCCAGCGACCATCTGCCGGTCGCGGTGACCCTGACCCTGCCGCCCCGCTGACCCGGGCCGCCCCTTTGACCAGGTCGGGTCGTTGACCAGGGTCGGGTCGGAAGGCCGGGGTCGGGTCGGAAGGCCGGGGTCGGGCCGGGG
>NZ_QGSZ01000061.1 GCF_003857055.1 Micromonospora inaquosa
CGACGCCGCCGACCACCCCGCCGCCGGCAGGTGCCTGCACGGCGACGTACCAGGTCACCGGTCAGTGGTCCGGTGGCTTCCAGGCCGACGTGAAGGTGACCGCGGGCGGTTCACCCACCCGGGGCTGGTCGGTGAGCTGGAACTACGGCAACGGCCAGCAGGTCACGTCGTCGTGGAACACGACGATCAGCACCAACGGCACGCTGGTCACCGCACGCAACGCCGCCCACAACGGCACCCTCGCCGCCGGAGCGAGCACCACGTTCGGTTTCCTCGGCTCGTGGAACGGCAGCAACCCGGTTCCACTGGTCTCCTGCACGGCGACCAGTTGACCCCCGTCCGGCGCCGCACCCGGGCGGGGGTGCGGCGCCGGCCGGCGGGCGTCAGACCAGGCAGTTGACGATCTCGGCCACCGAGCGGCGGCGGCCGGTGTAGAAGGGGACCTCTTCGCGGACGTGCCGGCGGGCGCCGGAGGCGCGCAGGTCCCGCATCAGGTCGACGATCCGGTGCAGTTCGTCGCCCTCGAAGGCGAGCATCCACTCGTAGTCACCGAGCGCGAACGAGGCGACCGTGTTGGCCCGCACGTCCGGGTAGCCGCGGGCCAACTTCCCGTGCTCGGCCAGCATCTCGCGCCGCTCCGCGTCGGGCAGCAGGTACCACTCGTAGGAGCGGACGAACGGGTACACACAGATGTAGGAGCGCGCCTCCTCGCCGGCCAGGAACGCCGGGATGTGGCTCTTGTTGAACTCCGCCGGCCGGTGCAGGGCCATCTGCGACCACACCGGGGTCAACGCCCGCCCCAGCGTGGTGCGGCGGAACCGCAGGTACGCGTCCTGCAACGCGTCGCTGGACGCGGAGTGCCACCAGATCATCACGTCCGCGTCGGCGCGCAGCCCGGAGACGTCGTACACGCCCCGGACCACGACGTCCTTGCCGGCCAGCTCGTCGAAGAGGGACACCACCTCGCCGGTGACGTTGTCCCGCAGCGACGGCAGCGGGGAACTGGCCCGGAACACCGACCACATGGTGTAGCGGATGCTCTCGTTCAGCTCCCGCAACCGGGCCGCGTTGGTCTGCTCGGTCATCTCGCCGATCCTCCCAGTGCTGTGATGATCTCCTCGGCCGCCGTCTCGCCGGAGCGGACGCAGACCGGGATGCCGACGCCGTCGTAGCCGGCGCCGGCGAGGACCACTGTGGGGTGCTCGGCCCGCAACGCCGTCCGCGCGGCGGCGAGCCGGTTGGCGTGCCCCGGCGCGTACTGCGGCAGGGCCCCGCCCCACCGCTGCACGTGCCCGTCGACCGGGGCGGGCAGTGGGGTGCCGAGCACCGCCGAGAGCTCACGGTGCACGGTGGCCGCCAGGTCCGCGTCGGGGCGCTGGAGATGCGCCTCCTCGCCGTACCGGCCCACCGAGGCGCGCACCAGGGCCAACCCGTCCGGTTGCCGCAGGTGCCCCCACTTGGTGGTGAAGAAGGTCGCCGCCTTGATCAGCAGGCCCTCGGTGCTCGGCACCAGGAAGCCGGACAGCTCGGGCAGCCGTGGCTGCGGCAACGCCATGGTGACCAGCGCGACGCTCGCGTAGTCCAACGCACCGACGGCCGTCGCCGCCGCCGGAGCCGGGCCGGCGAGCAGCCGGGCCGCCGGTCGCGCCGGCACCGCCAACACCACGGCGTCCACGTCGACCAGCTCAGGATCCCGCGTGGGGCCGACGGTGAGCCGCCAACCGGTGGCGGTCGGGGTGAGTTCACGCACTGCGGCGTCCCGCCGTACCGTCGCGCCGCTGGCCGTCACCGCCGCCTCGACCAGGGTGCTGAGCCCACCGACCAGGGTGCCGAAGACCGGGGCGCCGGGCGCACGCGGCGCGGCGGCCTGCGCGGCCCGCACCGCGCCGACCAGGGTGTGTTCCACCCGGGCCGTGCGGGCCAGCGCCGGCATCGTCGTGACCAGGGAGAGATCGTCGGCGCGGCCCGCGTACACGCCGCCCAGCATCGGGTCGACCAGTCGCTCGACCACTTCGTCACCGAACCGGGACCGGACCAGCGCACCCACCGAGACGTCCGCGTCGGGCCCGACGAGCGGCCGACCAGCGTCGGCGTCGGCGTCCGCAGCCGGGCGGGCGACGGTGGCCACCCGATCCAGATCCCCGGGTACGCCCACCAGGGTGCCGCCCGGGATGGGGCGCAGCCCTCCGTCGATGACCAGCGCGGCCTGCCCCACCGTGGGGTGCACGATCCGATCGGCCAGCCCGAGCCGGCGGGCCAACGCCACCGCCGCGCTCTCGGCGCCCGTCGGGTCGCGCATCAGGAACGACTCGGCGCCGAACTCCACCGGCTGACCGGCCAGCTCCCCGGTGCGCAGCTTGCCGCCCAGCGCGCCGGACTGCTCGTACACCGTGATCTCGGTGCCGGCCGGTGCGCGGTCGCGCAAGCGGACCGCGGCGGCCAGCCCGGCGATCCCGCCGCCGACCACCGCCACCCGCCAGGGCTGCCGCATTGCCGCCTCAGCCCTGGTCGGCCCGGCGGCTGGACAGCTCGTGCACCAGGGCGACCACCCGGGTCAGCACCTCCGGATCGGTCTCCGGCAGCACCCCGTGGCCGAGGTTGAACACGTGCCCGGGGGCCGCCCGGCCCTGCTCCAGGATGCGGCGCACCTCGGACTCCACCACCGGCCACGGCGCGAGCAGCACGCACGGGTCCAGGTTGCCCTGCACCGCCTTGTCCGCGCCGATCCGCCCGGTGGCCACGTCCAGCGGGGTACGCCAGTCGACGCCGACCACGTCCGCCCCGGCCTCGCCCATCGCGCCGAGCAGCTCGGCGGTGCCCACCCCGAAGTGGATCCGGGGCACGCCGGCGGGCGACCGCTCCGGTTCGGCGCGTCTGTCGCCGCGCCCCGACCCGGAGCAGTCGTTGACCAGCCCGCTCAGCACGGCGGTCGAGTGCGGCAACACGAAACGGCGGTAGTCGGCCTCGGAGAGCGCGCCGGCCCACGAGTCGAACAGCTGCACGGCGGACACCCCGGCCTCGATCTGCACCCGCAGGAAGGCCAGCGTCACCTCGGCCAGCCGGGCGCAGAGCGCGTGCCACAGCTCGGGATCGCCGTACATCAGGGCCTTGGTCTTCGCGTGGGTGCGGGACGGCCCACCCTCGACCAGGTAGCTGGCCAGCGTGAACGGCGCACCGGCGAAGCCGATCAGCGGGGTGTCGCCCAGCTCGACCACCAACTGCCGGACGGCCTCGTCCACGTACGGGACGTCGTCTCGGGTGATCGGGCGGATCCGCTCCACGTCGGCGGCGGTGCGGATCGGCTCGGCGACGACCGGGCCGGTGCCCGGCACGATGTCCAGGTCGATCCCGGCCGCGGCGACGGGCACCACGATGTCGCTGAACAGGATGGCCGCGTCCACGCCGTGCCGGCGCACCGGCTGGAGGGTGATCTCGGTGACCAGATCCGGGCGGCGGCAGGACTCCAGCATCGGCACGCTCGCCCGGATCTCCCGGTACTCCGGGAGGGAGCGGCCGGCCTGGCGCATGAACCAGACCGGGGTGTGCGGGACGGGCCGACGTCGGCAGGCCCGAATGAAGGGCGAGTCGGCCGGTCCGCCGGGGCGGGAATCTCCGTCTCGGGCGACAGTGCCCGTGGTGTCCGTGGTCATCGCCGCAATCGTGCCACGCCCACCACCTCCAACCGGGTGGGGGTGAGAGGAAGGGCACCGTTCCTTACCCCGGGCCGACGCACTGGCCCCTCGGTGAGCGTCGGCGCGCCGTCGAAGCGGGGGGCGGGCGGCGGCATAGGCTGCCAACATGGCCCCCCCGATCGCGCTCCCGGAGACGTTCGCCCGCGCGGTCGCCGGGCTGCGGTCGGCCGCCCCCCGGCCGGAGATCACCCTGGAGGAGGTCGGCGCACCCCAGCGGCTGGCCCCGTACACGTTCGCGCTCTCCGCGACCGTGCTGCGCGACGACGACGAGGTGGCGACCGGCCGGCTGATCCTGCTGCACAACCCGGTCGGGCACGAGGCGTGGCAGGGCACCCTGCGGCTGGTCACCTACGTGACCGCCGAGTTGGAGGTCGACCTGGCCGCCGACCCGCTGCTGCCCGGGGTGGGCTGGACGTGGCTGACCGACGCGTTGGACGCCCAGGACGCCGGCTACCGGGCGATCGGCGGGACGGTGACGCAGACCATGTCGACCCGGTTCGGCGATCTCGCCGGGCCGCCGACCATCGGCGACATCGAGATCCGCGCCTCCTGGACGCCGATCGACGACGACCTGACCCCGCACCTGCTCGGCTGGTGCGTCCTCCTCGCCTCCACCGCCGGCCTCCCGCCACCCGGCGTAACCGCCCTCGCCGACCGTCGCCCCGCCGGCGCAGCCTGATGTTCGGCATTCGGCAGGACACTTTGCGGACACCTGGTTGTCACACGCCGGACCGGCTGCACCCGCCCGATCTCCGCGCGCACTAGGGTTGGCAGGTGACCGACGAACCACCCCTGCGCCGTCGGCCCACCGAGGAACTTCCGGGAAACGCACCCCAGCACCCGCCGTCGGCCCAGCCGCAGCCGGCGGGCGAAGGGGCCGACCCGGCCGACGGTGGGCCCGTTCCGCTGATCGCCCCGCGTGACGGCACCCCCGATCCGGTGGCCGCCCCGGCCGAGCTTGCCGAGGTCGTGGCCCGCTTTGCGGCGGGCACCGGCCCGGTCGCCCTGGACGCCGAACGGGCTTCCGGCTACCGCTACAGCCAACGCGCGTACCTGGTGCAGCTGCGCCGGGCCGGTGCGGGCACAGCGCTGATCGACCCGCTGCCGCTGCCCGACCTCAGCGCGCTGGACGCGGTGATCGGTGAGGCCGAGTGGGTCCTCCACGCCGCCAGCCAGGATCTGCCCTGCCTGGCCGAGGTGGGGCTGCGCCCACGCCGACTGTTCGACACCGAACTGGCGGCCCGGCTGGCCGGCTTCGAGCGCGTCGGCCTGGCCGCGCTCACCGAGCAGTTGCTCGGGTTCACCCTGGAGAAGCACCACTCGGCGGCGGACTGGTCGAGCCGACCGCTGCCCGAGTCGTGGCTGACGTACGCCGCTCTCGACGTGGAGCTGCTGACCGACCTGCGGGACGCGCTCGACGCCGAGTTGACCCGGCAGGGCAAGTCGGCCTGGGCGGCGGAGGAGTTCGCCGCGCTGGTCCGCACCGGGGCGCGCCCGCCCCGGGTCCGCGCGGAGCCGTGGCGGCGCACCTCGGGCATCCACCGGCTGCGGGGGGCTCGGGCCCAGGCCCGGGTCCGCTCGATGTGGTACGCCCGGGACCAGATCGCGGCCCGGCGGGACGCCGCTCCCGGTCGGGTGTTGCCCGACTCGGCGATCATCGCCGCGGCCGAGCTGGATCCGAAGGACGAGAAGACGCTGTTGACCCTGCCCGGCTTCGGTGGCCGGTCGGTGCGTCGACTGGCCCGCACCTGGCTCGCCGCGCTCGACGACGCCCGGCAACTGCCGGACGATTCCCTGCCGGTCTCGCCGGCCGTGGAGGGCCCGCCCCCGCCGCACCGGTGGGCCGAACGGGACCCGGTGGCGGCCGGTCGGCTGGCCCGCTCCCGGGAGGTCGTGATCCGCATCGCCGGTGAGCACAATCTTCCGCCGGAAAACCTGATCACTCCGGACTCGATCCGCCGGCTGGCCTGGACCCCGCCGGAGGAGATCACCGAGGAGTCGGTCGCGGAGACCCTGCGCGGCCTCAACGCCCGCGAGTGGCAGATCGGCCTCCTCGGCACCGACCTGACCGAGGCCCTGTCCACGGAGACCCCAGCCCCCTGACCCAACCGGGGGGTGTGGGGTGGGCC
>NZ_QGSZ01000095.1 GCF_003857055.1 Micromonospora inaquosa
CCGTTGCCGACCGCGCCGGGGCTGCGTCCGCCGATCTCACGGGCGACAGTGCCGGGGGTCACGTCGTGGCCGGGGCCGAGGTCGCGCATGAACGCCTCGACCCGGTTGCGCAACTCGTTCTTGCCCAACTTCGCCGACCCGTCGCCGTTGATCTCACCGGTGGTGCGGCCGGTGCCGGTGGCACGCCGGACCGAGGGGCGGCGGATCTTGCGGGTGTGCCCGCACGTCGGGCACGTGGTGTGCGTCGGTGCGTTGGCCGGGTCCACCGTGGCGAGGTCACCGTCGGCGATCACCCACAGCTCCTCGCCGTCCTCACCGACCGGCAGGCGACGCGCGGCACCGGCAACCTCCATCGCGGCGAGGACCGTGTCACCCATCGCGACCGACAGGCCGCTCTCGTTGATTGCCTCGTCAGCGGTGATCCCGTCCGGGTGCCCACCCAAGACCCCCGCCATGATCAACACCTTGAGGTCGGGCTGACGCGGCCCAACCGGCGCACCCGACACGGGCACCCCGGACACGGGGACGGCGGACACCGGGGCCTCGGGCAGCGTCGGCTCGTCCGCCGTCGCGTCGCCGTCGGCCGTGTCCGGCGTCGCGTCGGCGGTGGCCGGGGCGTCGTCGGCGGTCGTCGGCTCGTCCGCCGTCGCGTCGTCGGTGGCGTCGTCGGCCGGGGTCGGCTCGTCGGTGGTGTCCGGCGTCGCGTCGGCGGTGCCTGGGGTGTC
The DNA here is from genome assembly GCF_003857055.1 of Micromonospora inaquosa. Taxonomy (GTDB): domain Bacteria; phylum Actinomycetota; class Actinomycetes; order Mycobacteriales; family Micromonosporaceae; genus Micromonospora; species Micromonospora inaquosa. Next base: position 726 of record NZ_QGSZ01000095.1, read on the forward strand.
CTCGGCGGTCGTCGGCTCGTCCGCCGTCGCATCATGGTCGGCCGGGGTCGGCTCGTCGGCCGGGGTCGGCTGGTCGGTCGTGTCCGGCATCGTGTCGGTGGTGTCGCCGGTCGGGATGACGGGCTCCCACACGTCGGCACTCTTGCGGTTGCCGTTGGTCGGCCCGGGGGTGCGGGTGGCGGTCCCAACCGCTTCCATGTGCTTGAGCGCCTCGGTGACGACCGGCAGGGACAGGTTTTCCTGTCCGGCCAACTTGCGAGCGGTCAGGCCGGGGTGGCGACCCAGCGCCTCGGCGACGACAGCGCGGGCCTCGTCGGTACCGGCGGTCAGGTTGGCGTTTGCGGTCATGACAATTACCTCCACGGAAAAGGGGTGGCAGCGCATTCCGCATCGCGCTTAGCGCGTTTGTTTGCGGTTCCGCTGGGGCCGTTGTTTCGGTGCCCACGTCCATGGACCCTCTGCACCGGATGATTGTCAACCCCGTTGTTCAAGACTCTTTCCAGAAACCGTTCCGGGTACCGTCATCCGCCTCTGCTTTAGGGATGACGTTCGGTCGGCTACAGGCATTGCGGGCGCTGTGGTCGCCGCTAGCGGACGTTCGCCGGTCACGGGTGCGCCGGTGTGGGTGACGATCCGGCAGGCGTGCACGGCGCGTCGGCGTGGGTCCACTGAAGAGGGCGAACATGGCCCAGATGGGATCGGAATCGACCCGACGGGTTTCGGGCGTCAGTCGCACCGACCAACCATCGAGTGATCTTCCTCGATGGACTGTGGCAAAAATCACTTCACGTCTTGCCGCCTCGTATAACTGTTCGGCGACTCTTTAGCAGGTCCTTTATTCGCCTCTTCTCAGATCGGCACGATGCGCCGGATTGCCGCTACCTGGTCGGCCCATCCTGACAATTTGCTGATGCGTACCACGTCACCGGTTTTGGGGGCTTGCACGATGAGACCGGAGCCGATGAACATGCCGATGTGTCGGGGGTCGGCGCGGGTGCCGTCGCTGCCGGGGATCAGGATCAGGTCTCCGGGGCGTAGGTGCGCGACCCCGGGTATCGGGGTGCCCTCGTGTACCTGGTCGCGCGTGGTGCGCCCGATGGTGACCCCGGCCGCCCGGTACGCCTGTTGCATGAGCGAGGAACAGTCGCACTGTCGCCGGGGGATGCCCGCGTGCGGGTCGGTGCAGTCACCGCCGAAGGTGTACGGGGTGCCGAGTTGGGTGAGCGCCCACCCGATCGCGGTCACGACCGGCGGCGGGGTGCCCGCCGGAAGGGTGAACCCCGGCGGTAGGGACGCGGCCACGTCGGGCGGTAGGCCGTCGCCACCGTCGCAGACGACACCGCCGGTAAATCCGGCCACGATGGCGGCGGCACGGGCCTCGTGTGGGGCGTAGGCGTCCGGGTACGCGGAGCGTTGCACGGCTTGCGCCGCGTCGGTGAGCGGCAGCTCCTCCCACCGGGGCACCCGTTGGAGGCGCTCGTAAAACTTGCTGGCGGCGTAGTCGGGATTGGTGACCTGTTCGGGGGTGCCCCAGCCTTGCGACGGTCGCTGTTGGAACAGGCCCAAGGAGTCGTGATCGTTGGCCGGGCCGAGGTGCCCGTGGTTGACCAGGTTGGACTCTTGCAGCGCGGTCGCTACGGCGATCACCCACCCGCGCGGCGGCACGCTCATGCGCTGCCCGACCGCCACGATCGCCGAGGCGCTGCTCGCCTGTTCGGCCGTGAGTCCGTCCGGGGCCGTACCGGGGGTGGTGACGGTGGCCCGGCATGCGGCGGCACCGCCACCACCGGAGAACAGCCCCACGACCGCCCCGGCCCCAGCCGCGACGATGACCACTAGCAACGCGACCACCGCGCCGACCGCCCACGAGATCACCCGTCCCACGGCGCACCATCCCCCGGGACCGTGATGCCGGGCAGGTCTGCCAGGGTGACCTGTGCCGGGTCGCCAGGGACGCGCCATACCGGCCCGGCGGGGCCACCGTGGGCGGCGGCGTAGTCGTCGGTACCGGTCGCGACGCTCACGCCGTCCGGCACCCCGGCCCGGGATAGGTACGCGTGCAGGTTGGCCTCCCGGACGGCGGTCGGTAGCCAGAACAGCACCGGGTACGCGCGGCGGGGGCCGAGGTCGGCGTAGCCGGTGAGTTTGTCAGCGACCCGGCCCACGGTCTCCGTGCCGAGGTCCATCTCCAGCCAGAACGGCACCGCCCGCCCGCCGGTGACCCACACGCCGTGACCGTCCGGGCGGACGAGGTTGCCGGTGGCCTCACGGCAGCGCGTCTCGTTCCACCACCGCCCCAACCGGACGCCGGACCGGTCCCGGGCGTGCGCGGTGAGCGCGACAAAAAACCCGTTCGTGGCGAGGAGGTGGTTCAACCTTGGAGACATGGCCAGCCGCGCGGTGTTGTCGCGCACAGCGGCCGGGCGCGGCATCGTCGCACCTCGACGGGCCGCGAGCAGGGCCGCGCCGACCGGGCCGAGGGTCCACCGCCAGGATTGCGAGCCGGGCCGTTGGTAGTGGCGGAACCGGTCGAGGATGTCTCGGGCGTACAGCAGGTTGAGCCGGTTGCGGGCACGGCCGACCGAGCCGAACGCGAGCTGGGCCAGGTGGTCGGTGGTGAACGTGGAGTGCTGGTCGAGCAGGTCGAGGAGGAGACGGTCGCGGGGGGTGAGACGAGCGAGTTCACCGGCGACGACGGACGCCGTCAGGCGAGAGCTGCTGGCAGCTGGTGTACCGCTAGGAGGGATATCTCTTATCAGTCGGTTCCGGTCCACCAGTCCTCCTCACCGTCATCCACCAGCGAATATGACGCGTTCATGGGCGAGGATTCAGGCGAGCGTTCCCGGTCGTTGGAGTCCTCGTTGGACCCCTCGTTAGAACCCTCTAGTGAACCCGCCCCATGAACAGCGAAGGTGTTCCGACCGAGCGCCAGACCAGTGCCGTCACCGGCGCCGACATCACCGGCACCGACATCGAGGTCGGTATCCGAGTCGCCGATGGCCGCGTCGGCGAGTAACTGCCGACGCTCACCCATCGGCAGACCGGTGTGCTCCCGGGCCAGCCGGCGCAGCTCGGCAGCTCGGCCTCGGATCCGCTTGGGTGGGGCGATGGTGTCCGCGGTGACCGGAGGAACGACCCGCCCGCCGGCCACCGGCCGCAGCACCACCTCGTAGCCACCCAGGCGCATCAGGTCACCCTGATCGAGGTACGGCCGCACGTGATGCGCTTGATCGACGGCGTCTTTCGGGGCGAGGGCGAAGTACACCTTGTTGCGGGCGTTGGCGTCGATCGCCTCGGCCATGTCCCCGGACAGTTGGCCGAGGTACTGGTGGGCGAGGACGAAGGAGGTGTGCAGGCCGCGGGCTTCGGCGAGGGCATCGTCGATGCCGATGGGCAGGTGCAGGAAGTTGTGGCACTCGTCGAGCACGATGCTGGCGTCGAGCCGGTCGGCCTCACGGATACGGGCGCGGGCGGCGGTGGCCTGCCACAACCCCGCCAACAGCAGGGAGCCGATGAGTCGGGTGCCGTCCTCCCCGAGGACCCCTTTGGGCAGTCGGGCGAGCAGGACGCCGCCGTCGAGGATGTCGGCGAACCGGAACGTCGTGGCCGGCACCCCGAAAAGGGCACTCGCGAGGGGGTGCGCGAGGACCAGGCGCAGGCGCGACAGCAACGGCGCTACCAGGCCGGCGCGTTGCCCGGCGGGTAGGCCGTCGAAGCCTTCCCAGAACTCGCCGAGGGTGTTGCCCTCCCACGCCCCCAGCCGGTTCGTGACCGTCCGGACCCGCCCGGCCCGCCACTTGCTGTCCGAGAGCAGACGTGGGAGCTGCGCCAGGGTGGAACCGGGCAGGTGAGCCAGGGTGAGCAGACCGTGGTAGCAGATGTCGGCGGTACGGTGACCCCACCACCGCGCCCACACCTTCGACATGACGGAGGTGACGGCGGCGGCCACGTCGTGCGCGGTGCCACCGTGCACGGCCGGGTCGAGCAGGTTGATCGCCGGCGGGGCCAAGCGCTCGTCGGGGTCCACGATCACGAGGCGGTCCCCGCAGTCGGTCGGCAGCACGTCGAGCAGATCGCGGATCAGGTCGCCCTTGGCGGGGTCGAACGCGGCGACGCCGCGCCCGGCCTCAACGTCATCGAGGATCATCCGCAACAACAGGCTGGTCTTACCGGTGCCGGTCGGACCGCAGACATGCAGGTGATGGCGGCAATCCTCCAAAGCGATCCCGACCCGCACGGCGGGACCGGAATTGGCGACGCCGATCACCTTGCCGGGCAGTCCGCCCCGCTCGGCCGGCGGCACAAGGTGCAGGCCACGCCGCCGCTGGCCGACGAACGTGAGGGGGCTCCTGTTTGTGGTCATTGCCCCACCGCAGGTACATCTCGGTCGTGTAGACCAGGTCGTGATACCTCAGTCGGCGCCTTGCCCTCGGTCGGCCTGTCCTGGTCCGGGCCGGTGGAGTCAGGTGCCGGGCGGCGTTTCGGGCCGGTGGCCGGGGCTGGTCCGGCGGTGAAGACCTCGCGGCTGGCGGGGCGACGCCGGGAGGCAGCGGCGGGCAAGCCATGCGCGGACGGCTCAGCGGGCAGCCCGGCGAGGGCGGCGGTCTCGTCCACCGAGGCGAGGGTCATCCGGGCGGCGGGTACCCACCGCCAGGTCGCGGTGGGTTGTGCGCGGCGCAGCCGGCGGCGCGCGAAGTGAGGTGACAGCAGGCCGAAGCCGGAGGTGATGTCAGCGGCGGCAGCTCGTGCCGCCGCCACAGTCGGACCGGTGGTGGTGGCGTGCACCGCGACGAGCAGATGCGGGGCGGCGGCCAACTTCCCGCGCGCTTGGCGCGCCAGCTCGGCCAGGTACGGGTCCGCGCGGTTCGTCTGGTGCTTGCGGGTGGTCGGACCGGGCGTCACCAGGTCGAGGACTCCGATGATCAGCGCCCGGAGGCCGTCTGCGAGCAGGCCGATTGCGCGGTACGCGCCGCTGCGGGGGCGTTGTCGGCCCAGGTGCCGCAGATCAGGTGCCCGATGATGGAGTCCGGGAT
>NZ_QGSZ01000360.1 GCF_003857055.1 Micromonospora inaquosa
GGTGGCCGCCGGGCGGCGCAACGGGTAGCCGAACCGGGTCAGGGCCACGGCGGTCAGCCCGGTCACCACGGCGTACGCGCGGGCGGGCAGCCCGGTCAGCCACTCGGTGTCGGCGACCACGTCGACCAGCCCGGTGCGGTGCCTGGAGGGGTTGCCGGCCACCGAGTGGGTGGGCCTGAGCCGCACCGTGGCCGGTGTCGGGAACGGAAGCTCGTCGGGGGTCGCGCCGACGAAGCCGGCGATCCGGGCGGTGGTGCCCGCCGGGTCGGCGACGAAGTCCTCGTACCGCACCCGCAGGTAGCGGCCCGGCGCGCGGCGGCGACCACCCCACAGCCGTACGGTGGCGGTGTTCCAGACCAACCAGAGCAGCGCGGCCTTGGCCACAGGTGGTCGGCTCATCAGCTGGTCGTCGGTGGGCCCGTCCAGGGGGCGTCGGCGACGCCAGGAGTACGCGGTCGCGCGCGGGTCGCGCACCACGTGCAGGACGTACAGGTCGATGCCGGGCAGGCTGCCGAGCAGGGCGCCGTACGGCGGCAGCTTGGAGGAGTCGACGACGACGCCGTCCGACCGGCCGGCCAGGGCGTGTGCGGCGATCGAGGCGTAGAGCCGGGCCAGCTGTGTGTCGTCAGGGTGGCCCGGGACCGGCGGCTGCCCGCGACGCTCGCGGCGCAGCAGTGCGGGCAGCCCTCGTAGCCGCAACCGCTGGCCCAGCCGGGCGGCGATCCCGGCCGGGTCGGCGTCGGTCAGGTCGGCGCGCACCCGGGCCCACAGCGGGCAGTCGGCCACCGGGGAACCGCAGCCGCAGGGCCGGTTTTCCAGGATGCCGCGCCGCCACAGGTACCGCAGCTCGCCGGCCGCGAAGAAGCCCGGCAACTGTCCCAGGACCGTGGTGACGAGGGTGCTGCCACTTCGACCACTGCCGGCGAGGTAGAGCACCCGCACCCGGCTCACCGGGCCGCTCCCCCACCGGCTGCGGTCCGTCGCCGCGCCGACAGTGTCTCGGCGGCCTCCGCGTACAGCCCACGAATCCGGTCCAGATGCCGGTCCGGCGCGAACTGGGCGGCGATCTTCGCCCGGCCGGCGCGGCCCATCCGGTGTGCCCGCTCGGGGTCGGCCAGGATGTCGGTCAGCGCGTCGCCGAGGGCGGTGGGCGCATCGGCGGCGACGACGCGACCGTCCACCTCGGGCTCGATCAGCTCGGGCAGCCCACCCAGGTCGGTGGCGACAACCGGGACACCGCAGGCGAACGCCTCCAGCACCGCCATCGGTTGGTTCTCGTGCCACCGGGACGGGACGGCGGCGACCGTCGCCGACCGGATCAGCTCGTGCAGGCGTGGCTTGTCGAGACGCCCGTGGAACCGCACCCGGCCGGGCGCTCGCCGCGCGGCGAGCGCCTCCAACTCCGGGCGGGCCGGGCCGTCTCCGGCGACGTCCACGCTGACCCCGTCCGGCAGCGCGGAGGCTGCCTCGATCAGCACGTCGACACCCTTCTCCGGGGCCAGCCGGCCGGCGAAGACGACACCGCCGCCGGGCGTCTGCTTGGCCGCGACGCCGGTCAGGTCGACGAAGTGGTTGACCACCCGCAACCGGTCCGGGTAGACGCCCGCGCGGCGCATCACGTCGGCCAGGAAGCCGCTCGGGCTGACGAAGAGCTGCACCGGGTCGTACGCGTCGAACTGGCGGTGCAACCAGGACTCGACGGCGAGCAACCCACTGCGCGACAGCGAGCCGTCCTTGCAGCGGCGGCGCGCCGCCTGCAACGGGCCGCCGGTGACGCACGCCTGGCAGGGCCGGCCCTGGTCCAGCAGTTGGTAGCTCGGGCAGGCGAGCTTGTAGTCGTGCATGGTCAGCACGCACGGCACACCGGCGGCGCGGGCCGCGGCGAGCACCGACGGGGAGAGCTGGTGGTAGATGTTGTGCAGGTGCAGCACGTCCGGCCGGAAGTCGTCGATCACCCGGGCCAGACCGCGGCGGCTCGACGGTGACCACAGCATCCGGCCGACGGCCACCGCGCGGGGTCGTATCCCGCTCGGCGCCGGCTCCAGCTCCACTTCGGAGGGGAAGCGCGCGGCGTACGGCAGCGGCGACTCGTTCTCCGGGTGGCTCATGCCGAAGTAGGCGACCGTGTCGCCGGCAGCCCGTTGCAGGTCGGCGAGATCGAGCAAGTACCCCTCGGCACCGCCACGGCGGTAGAGGAACTTGTTCACATGTAGCACGCGCATCGACTCGGCCTGCTCACGTCGATCGGGCGAACCGGGGCCCGGAGGTGATGACCGAGGTCTGCCCGCCCCGGCCAGGGCCCACGGTATGCAGACCGGGTCGGCGAGTCCAGCTCACATATGGCATGTGGCTGAACGGGTGATCTTCGTCTGCCCGTGCGGTCCGCAGCCTGGCCTCCCGCCATGATCTCCCGATAACCTGGCTGCCGCCGGCCGCACCCACTCTCCGTTTGGGCCGGGCCGGTGCCCGACAAGGAGGACCCGTGGCAGCCGACAACGAGGTCTCCGCGCTCGCGTACACCGCTCGCAGGATCGGGCGGCATCTGCGCTGGGCACGCACCGAGGGGATCGGACGGCTGATCGAGGAGGACCGCCTCAACCCGGTCGACCGGATCGGCACTGCCCTGGCGAAGCGACGCTGGCGGCGGCGGGCCGGCCGGACGCCCGGCTCGGCGATGCCGGTCTACCTGGTCGGTCTGCAACGCTCCGGCACGAACATGCTGGTCCGCGGCCTGGACGCCGCCGGAGAGGTCGAGGTCCGCAACGAGAACGACAGCGCTCTCTTTCACCGCTTCCAACTCCGCCCGGACCCGGTGCTGACCGCCGTCATCCAGCGCAGCCGTCACGCGTACGTCCTGGTCAAGCCGCTCTGCGAGAGTCACCGCGTGGACGAGTTGCTGGCCCTGCCGGGGCTGACGCCCGGGCGCGCGCTCTGGGTCTACCGCGACGTCGACGACCGGGCCCGCTCCGAGGTCGCCAAGTTCGGTGACGCCAACCTACGGGCCCTGCGGGCGATCGCCGACGGCAGCATCGGGCGACGGTGGCAGGGGCAGCGGCTCGACGCCGACGCCGTCGAACTGATCCGAGCCCACGACCCGCAACGGTTGGACCCGCACAGTGGCGCGGCGCTGTTCTGGTACGTCCGCAACTCGCTCGTCTTCCAGCTCGGCCTGGACCAGCGGAGCGACGTGTTGCTCTGCCGCTACGACAGCCTGGTCGCGGACCCCGCCGCGCAGCTCCGGCGGCTCTGCGCCTTCCTCGACTTCCCGTACGATCCGCGGCTGCACGCGCACATCGGCCCCCGCGAGTCGCACGGCGCGGTGGGCCACCGGCGGCTACCGATCGACCCGCGCGTGCGGGCGCGCTGCGACGAGCTGACCGACCGGCTCGACCGCGCCGCGGCCGACGCCCGATCCGAGACGACGAAGGCGGTCGACAGTGGCTGAGACCGGAACCCGTACCGCGCCGATCTTCCTGGTCGGATGCCAACGGTCGGGCACCACGATGGTGCGTCTCGTCCTGGACTCGCACTCGCGGATCAGCTGCGGCCCGGAAACCCGGTTCCTGCCCGATCTGGAACGGATCGTCGGCCGGGACTGGGAACGGCTGGCCCGCTTCGGTTTTCCGCGCGAGGACTGGCTGCGCCGGATCCGGGACTTCTTCGGCGGCGTACACGCCGACTACGCGGCCGCGCGGGGCAAGACCCGGTGGGCCGACAAGACCCCGCTGTACGCGATGTCGCTCGACTTCGTCACCGAGGTCTTCCCGGACGCCCAGGTCGTGCACCTCATCCGGGACGGACGGGACGTGGTGGTCTCGCACCGCAAACGGTTCGGCTACTGGTCGGCGGTCAAGTGCGTGGTGAAGTGGCCGCGCTACATCAGGGCCGCGCGGGCGGTCGGCGCCACCCTGCCGGCGGACCGCTACTACGAGCTGCGGTACGAGCAGGCGGTCAGCGAGCCGGAGAAGACGATGCGGGCCCTCTTCGAGTTCCTCGACGAGCCGTGGGAGGACGGCATCCTCGACTACGACAGCAAGCAGCACGACGTGGCCCAGAAGTACACCACCGAGGCGGAGCGACGACGGGCCGCGGCGAGCGTCACCGCGCCGATCTACGGCTCCCGGGTGGGCACCTACCGCCGCGAGCTCGACCCGTTCCTCCGTTTACTGGTCTGGGTCTTCTCCGGTCCGACCCTGCGCGCCCTGGGCTACCGGTGACCCGCCCGGGGCGGCTGCACGCGATCGCCACCGCCGCCATCGCCGCCACGCTCCTGCTCACCGGCGGCTGCACCGCCGGCGGCGACGATCCGCCGCCGGCCCCCACCCCCTCCGCGACGGCGGCACCCGCACCCGGCACGCCGGGACGCACCGTCGAGAAGGTGAGCAACCCGTTCGGCGCGCACTGGGACTGGTCGCGGTACCAGCAGTTCGGGCCGTACCTGCGCCGGCTCGCCGGTTCGGCGACGTACGAGGAGATCTCCTGGTGCGAGATCGAACGGACCCCGGGGCAGGCGGACTGGGCCGGGTTGGACGAGATCGCCACGCGCAGCCGGGACCTGGGCATCACCGTGCACCTGAAGATCCGCACCGGCGTGTGCTGGGCTACCGGTGGCACCGCCCGCTACACCCGGGGCGCGGCCAACAAGACCGAGTCGGCGATGCCCACCGACCTCGGCGCGTACCAGCGGTTCGTCCGCTCGGTGGTGCAGCGCTACGGCCCGTACGGGGTGCGGGAGTACGCCATCGAGAACGAGGTCAACGCGCCGAGCTACTGGGCCGGCAGCCCCGAGGACTACGCGCGGCTGGTCCGGGCCGCCGCCGAGACGATCCGCGCGACCGACCCGAAGGCGCGGGTGGTCGATTCCGGTATCAGCAGCGTCGCGTACGGCATGGGTGTCGCCGACCGGTTGATGCGCGCCGGTCGGGTGCCCGAGGCCCTCGCCGCGTACCGGGCGTACTTCCAGCGTCGGGTCGGCACCCGGGGTCAGCAGATCCCGGCGGTGACCGGGGAGGCGCAGCTACGCCGGGCGCTCGGCACCGAGACCAACAGCCGCAGCCTGCGTTTCCTGGCGGTGACCGAGTCGCTGCTGACCGACCGCACCGTCGACGTCCGGCAGGTGCACTTCTACGAGCACTTCAGCGGGGTGGCGCCGTTGCTGGACTACCTCCGCGCGACCACACCGCCGGGTACGCCGATCCAGGCGTGGGAGGTCGGGCAGTTCTGGCGCGACGGCGACGGCGACCCGGCCAGCCGAGCGACGGAGATGGTCAAGACGGTCACCCTGTTGGCCGCCGGCGGGATCGGTGAGATCAGTTGGTTGCCGTTGGCGTTCAACCCGAACAACGCGGCCGGCAGTGAGGTCCGCTACGGCCTGCTCGACCCGGACGGCACCGAACGGGAGGCCGGCCGGATGTTCGCGGCCCTGGCCGACGCGGCCCGGGACGCGACCGTCACTCCGCTACCCGCCTCGGTGGCTGGCAGGCTGAACGGTGTCGCGTTCGCCCGCGGCGGGTCGAGCACACTGGTGCTCTGGTCGGCGCGGAGCAGGACGGGCACGTCGGTCACTGTGGTGCCGCCGCCGGCCACGCCCAGCGGGGAACCCCCCGCCCCGGCCCGCCCGCCCGGTGC
>NZ_QGSZ01000060.1 GCF_003857055.1 Micromonospora inaquosa
GCGCCGAGGAGCCCTGGCCGGTACGGGTGGTCAGCCAGAAGGTCGGGGCCTGGATCGCCAAGCTGGGCTGGGTCTGGGTGGACGGGCAGGTGGCGCAGATCAGTCGGCGGCCCGGAGCCAGCACCGTCTTCCTCACCCTGCGCGACCCGTCGGCCGACCTGAGCCTGACCGTCACCACCAATCGGGACGTCCTGGACGCCGGGGCACCGGAACTGCGTGAGGGCGCCCGTGTGGTCCTGCACGCCAAGCCGGAGTTCTACGCCGCCCGGGGCACGCTGAGCCTGCGAGCCGACGAGATCCGCCAGGTGGGGCTCGGGGAGTTGCTGGCCCGGCTGGAAAAGCTCAAGAAGCTGCTCGCCGCCGAAGGGCTCTTCGACCGTGCCCGCAAGCGTCGACTGCCGTTCCTGCCCGGCCGCATCGGGCTCATCACCGGTCGCGCGTCGGCGGCGGAACGGGACGTGCTGACCAATGCCCGACGGCGGTGGCCGGCGGTCGAGTTCCGGACGATCAACGTGGCCGTGCAGGGGCCGTCCGCGGTGCCGCAGATCATCGACGCGCTCAAGGTGCTGGACGCCGACCCGAGCATCGACGTGATCATCATCGCCCGGGGTGGCGGCGGCATCGAGGACCTGCTGCCGTTCTCCGACGAGGCGCTCTGCCGCGCGGTGTTCGGCTGTCGTACGCCGGTGGTCAGCGCGATCGGCCACGAGACGGACGCGCCACTGATCGACTACGTCGCCGACGTCCGCGCCTCCACCCCGACCGACGCGGCCAAGCGGGTCGTCCCCGACCTCACCGAGGAGGTACGCCTCATCGGTCAGGCCCGGCACCGCCTCGAACGGGCGGTGCGCAACCTGGTCGACCGGGAGACGCACCGGCTCGACGGGCTGCGTTCCCGGCCGGTGCTGGCCCGGCCCCAGGTGATGGTGGAGCATCGGGCGACCGAGCTGAGCGCGTTGCGGCAGCGGGCCGGTCGTTGCCTGGAGCACCGGCTCGCCGCCGCCGAGGATGACCTGCGGCACACCCTCGCGCGGCTGCGCGCTCTCTCCCCCGCCGCCACCCTCGACCGGGGGTACGCGATAGTGCAGCGCGCGGACGGCCAGGTGGTCCGCGCGGCGGCGCAGGTCGGCAAGGGCGACCCGCTGCGGGTACGACTGGCCGACGGCGAGTTGGCCGCCACGGTCGATGGCTGAGTGGCGACGCGGCGCGGCGGGGAGCGGTGTGCTGAGATGGACGCGATGACTGACGACACGAAGGCCGGGCCGGACGAGCGGCTCAGTTACGAGCAGGCCCGCGCCGAGCTGGCCTCGGTGGTGGAGCGGTTGGAAGCCGGCGGCACGTCCCTGGAGGAGTCGTTGGCGCTCTGGGAGCGCGGCGAGGCGCTGGCGGTGATCTGTCAACGCTGGCTGGATGGTGCGCGGGCGCGGATCGACGCTGCCCGGCAGGAGCCGGCTTCCTGACCGTGGCCGGGGCGACTCGAACCGCCGGTGGGGCGGCCGGAGCCGCCCCACCCGGGTACGTCAGTTGAACAGGCTGTACAACTCGGCCGGCGCCTCGACGACCTGGTCCGCCGGCGGCTTCTGCGCGGCGGTGGCGGCACCGTAGTCGGAGTACGTCATCTTGATCTCCTGGGCGGCGGTCTGCCCGGCGGCCGGCAGTTGCAGCACCAGCTCACTGAGCCGGCCCTGCGGGTCCACCTTCGCGGTGAACGGGACGGTCTTCGCCTGGGTGCCCAGCGCGGCGATCGTGGCGGCGTTCAACGAGCCCGCCTCGGCGGCCTTGGTGACGTCGATGGTGCCGGCGTACGCGCCGGTGCCGGTGCTGCGGACCTCGGTGATGCCCTGGGTGAGCACCGCGCTGCCGGCCGGGTCGACCTTCTCGAAGTCGAAGCCGAGGTTGCGGTTGCCCTTGATCCGGTTCTGGTCCAGGTGCTGGTACTTGCCGAGGTTGAGCTGCTTGATGGCGGGCAGGCTGTTGGCGGTGGGGCCGGTCAGCTCCAGCTTGACCCAGCTGTCCGGCTTGTAGTGGATCACGTCGAGCTTCATCGCCAGGTCGGACGAGGGGCCACCGATCGAGATCTTCATGGCCGCGCTCTGGCTCGGCTGGTGCACCAGCCCTTCCGCCGTCGAGCCGACGCCGGCCAGCGTGAACCGGAAGTTCCCGTTGCTGATCTCCTTGGTGGAGTCGAGCAGGGCCTGCTTGGCGTCGCCCGCAACCGGGGCGCCGGAGGGGCCCGCAGTGCCGGACGGGCTCGCCGTGCCGAGCGCTGTCACCGTCGGGGACGGCGTCGATCCGGTGGTGCCGGTTCCGCTGGCGCAGGCGGCCAGTGCGGGCGCGATCAGAGCGGCGGCTACCAGGCCGGCGCCGAGTCGTCGAACAGTCATATGTGTCTCCCAAGGGGGTCACCCGACGACCTGGACGGCGCCGGAAACTCCGGCGACGCAGCAGCACCGTCGGCTGCGTCGCGCGATCCGGGCCGAGCAGCGCGCCCGGATCACCCCTTCCTTCTTCCCTGTCGACGCGTCGGACAATCACCCTTCGGGCTGGTTGCCCAGATTCGACGCCGGCGCGACCACCGATCAGCGGTCCGGTCAGCGCAGCGAGCCGGCCAGTTCGCGGAGTTCGTTGTCCCGGGCGTCGCCGACCACGATCACCGTGCGGGTCGGCTCCAGCAGGACCAGAGCCTGCTGGTTTCCCCGGGCCGTGTAGAGCTGCCAGGTGCGCCCGGTCAGCTCGGTGGGGCCCTGCGGCTGCCCCTGACTGGTCAGCTCGGCGGGGAGCAGACGATCGGCCGGAACGCTGCTCTGCAGCAGTTGGACGCCCCGCCCTTCCGGGGTGACGTAGCCGAGTCGCAGGTTCGCACCGTCCTCGACGGTTTGGTAGCGGGCGCTGACCGTCGTCCAGTCGGAGCCGAGCCCCTGCGGCTGGCTCACCGGAAAGACGTTCGCCGACCGGGCCTGCTCGATCGCGGGCGCCGGATCGACGGCCGTGGCCTGGTCGCCGCCGAGGAATCCCCGGTAGAACGCGAGCAGGATCGCGATCGGGACGAGCAGCACCAGCAGCGAGATCGCCATGTCCTTCGGCGACCGCTCGGACTTGCCGGCCACCACCGGTGGTGGGGTCGGAGCGGTCGCGGCGGGCTCACCACCGCGACCGGCGGGGACGTCGGCCGGCGGCTGACCGTCGGGCGGCGTGCTGTCGGCGGGTACGCGGTCGGCTGGCTGTGCGGGTTCCACCCCGTTATCTTCGCAGCCGCCCGACCGGCGGTATCCGGGCCATCACCGCCCCGCGCCAGCGGCCCGTCGGCCATCGTGTGAGGATCAGCGACAAAGCCGGCAGTGGGGGCCTCCCCGCCACCGGTCGTCCCCGCACCGTCGCGAGGAGGAGTAGCCGTCATGACGAACACCAGGACGCGGATCCCACAGGATCTCGACCGAAACCTTGCCCTCGACCTGGTCCGGGTCACCGAGGCCGCGGCGATGGCCGCCGGCCGGTGGGTTGGTCGCGGTGACAAGGAGGGCGGCGACGGGGCCGCGGTCGACGCGATGCGCAAACTGATCAACTCGATCCAGATGCGCGGTGTGGTGGTGATCGGCGAGGGCGAGAAGGACAACGCCCCGATGCTCTTCAACGGCGAACACGTCGGCGACGGCACGGGCCCGGAGGTGGACGTCGCCGTCGACCCGGTGGACGGCACCACCCTGATGAGCAAGGGCATGCCGAACGCCGTGGCGGTGCTCGCCGTCTGCGAGCGGGGTGCGATGTTCGACCCCAGCGCCGTGTTCTACATGGAGAAGCTCGCCGTCGGGCCGGCGTACGCCGACGTGATCGACATCAACGCCGGGGTGGCGGAGAACCTGCGCCGGATCGCCAAGGTCAAGGGCACGGACGTCTCCGAGGTGACGGTCTGCGTGCTGGACCGCAGCCGCCACGACGACCTGGTCACCCAGATCCGCCGGACCGGGGCGGGCATCCGGTTCATCTCCGACGGCGACATCGCGGGCTCCATCGCGGCTGCCCGGGGCGAGTCGGACGTCGACGTGCTGATGGGCATCGGCGGCACCCCGGAGGGCATCATCTCCGCGTGCGCGCTGAAGTGCATGGGCGGTGCGATGCAGGCCAAACTGTGGCCGCGCGACGAGCAGGAGCGGGAGAAGGCGATCGCCGCCGGGCACGACCTGGACCGGGTGCTGGGCACCGATGATCTTGTCACTGGCGACAACTGCTTCTTCGTGGCGACCGGGGTCACCTCCGGCGACCTGCTGCGCGGCGTGCGTTACCGGGCGGGCGGCGCGTACACCCAGTCGATCGTGATGCGCTCGAAGAGCGGCACCATCCGGGTGATCGACTCGTACCACCGGCTGGAGAAGCTGGCGCTCTACTCCGCTGTCGACTTCGACGGTCGCCCGCTGGCCGAGCAGGAGTGACAGTCGTCGACACTGCGACCCCGCAGACCCTGACGGCCGCCCGTCGGATCACCGGCGTCGCGTTGGCGTCGGCCTCCGGGGTCGCGGTGGCGACGCAGTCGCGCATCAACGGCGAGCTGGGGGTACGCCTCGACGACGGTTTCGCCGCCGCGGTGGTGTCCTTCGGCATCGGCCTGCTGGTACTGCTGGTGCTGGTGCCCGCGACCCCTGGTGGTCGGCGGGGGCTGGCCGCGACGCGGCGAGCCCTGCGGACGGGCACCCTGCGACCGTGGCAGTGCCTCGGCGGCATGTGCGGGGCGTTCCTGGTGGCCACCCAGGGGCTCACCATCGGCACGTTGGGCGTGGCGGTCTTCACCGTGGCGGTGGTCGCCGGCCAGAGCGGGAGCAGCCTCGCCGTGGACCGGGCCGGCATCGGGCCGACCGGTCGGCAGCCGGTCACCCGGCAGCGGCTGGCCGGTGCGGTGCTCACCGTGCTGGCGGTCTGCCTCGCGGTCGGCGACCGCTTCGGCGACCCGGGCACGCTGGCGCTGGCCCTGCTGCCCCTGCTCGCCGGGGTGGGCACCGCGTGGCAGCAGGCCGTCAACGGCCGGGTCCGGGCGGCGGCCGGCAGCGCGTTGACCGCCACACTGGTCAACTTCGCCGTCGGCACGGTCACCCTCCTCGTCGCGTTCGCGATCGACATCGCCGTACGCGGCTGGCCCGGCGGTCACCTGCCGACCGAGCCGTGGCTCTACCTGGGTGGCCCGATCGGCATCGTGTTCATCGCGATCGCCGCCGCGATCGTGCGTTTCACTGGTGTGCTGCTGCTCGGCCTGGCCACCATCGCCGGGCAGGTCGTGGGTGCCGTCCTACTGGACCTGATCCTCCCCACGGCGGCCTCGCACCCCGGGGTGAACACCCTGCTGGGGGCGGCGCTGACCATGGTGGCCGTGCTGATCGCCGCGCTCGCCCCGCCGGCCCGCCGCTGAGCCGTCGGCGGACCGGCGACGGAACAGGGCGCGGAGGGCCCCGGGATCCGTACCTCGACCACCCCAACGACCTGATCGGCCTACCCCGACTCCGCTGACGGATCCGGCACGGAAGGCCGGAGCACCGGATGGGACGGCTCCGGCGGCGCTGTCGACATCGGGGGCGTCCCGGACGGCAGCCGATCTGGCGGATCTGGCCGAC
>NZ_QGSZ01000059.1 GCF_003857055.1 Micromonospora inaquosa
GGGGTGCGGGCGGCGTGGTGCCCCGTGTGGGTTTCGGGGCCACCGGCGGAGCTGTCGTCCGCAGGGCCGGGCCGGGATCGGCCGCGGCGGGCCCTTGCAGTGGACGTCGCGGGCCGGCGGTCAGCCAACCGCCGGTCGGACCGACGCTGGGTGTGCCGAGCGGCGGAAGCGGCGGTTGGCTGGCCATCGGCAGCGGGATCACCACCGGCCCGACGGAGGGGGTCGGGATGAACGGGGTGCTGCTGTCCGGCAGGGCGGTGCTGCCCGGGGTGGCCGAGCCCGCGCTGATCGCGGCGAGGATGGGCATCGACGCGGTGCCGGCCAGTAGCGCGACGGTGAGCAGGTAACCGCGGGTGGGGCCACCGGCGCCGGGGGCCCGGTGAACGCCGACCACCCGGCGATAGCCGCCGGGTGGTCGGTGGCGACCAAGCGCTGGCGTGCCGGGACCGTCACCTGGCTCGTACACCGCGCACCCCTTGTCGTCGGCCGTCGGAGGACATGGATGGACGCCGCCGGGGGCAAAAACCCGACAAATAACCCGATAGGCGCGATCCTGCGGGAATCAGCCTGGCCCAGTCACCCTGCGTCAGCCAACCTCCACCGCGTGTCGACACGCAGTGCTGGCCGAACGATGACGAATCGTGCCGCAACGCCTGGGAAACGCGGGCCGGCATGATGGCGACAAACAGCGTCAAAGCATGGGCTGTCGGATTGCGGGGGCAGGCGTACTGTGGGCGCGCTCACCTGCTCTGCGAATATGGAGCATGACGGCAACGCAGCCGTGACCTCCGCGCACCCTCGCGGCAGGCGCGGTTGAGCGCCGGCGCTCCCGATCCGGGTTCGGCCAGAACCCGGTTCACGCCGTGCGGCAACCCCCACCGGGGCTAGGCGCGGCCGCCAGGAACCGGTCCGGCAGCAGCCGGGCAGGCGCACGAGTTGCGCGGCCGGGTGACCCCCCGGTGCCGACGCAGACACGACAGGGAGAGACCGATGGCAAAGGGCGACCCCGGGGGCACCACCCGCAGCAGGCGGGCCGCACCCCGCTCCAGGAAGGGCACAGCCGGCGACCCCGAGCTGGTGCAGCTACTCACCCCCGAAGGCGAGCGGATCGACAGCGTCACCGGGCCGGACGGCACCGAGTACCGCGTCGACTTCACCGACGAGGAGTACCGCGGGCTCTACCGCGACCTGGTGCTGGTCCGAAAGCTGGACGCCGAGGCGACCGCTCTCCAGCGCCAGGGCGAGCTGGGCATCTGGGCCAGCCTGCTCGGCCAGGAGGCCGCCCAGGTCGGGTCCGGCCGGGCTCTGCGTACCCAGGACATGGCCTTCCCGACCTACCGGGAGCACGGCGTCCTCTACTGCCGGGGCATCGACCCGATCATGCCGCTCGGCCTCTTCCGCGGCGTCGACCAGGGCGGCTGGGACCCGAACGAGTTCAAGTTCAACATGTACACGATCGTGATCGGGGCGCAGACCCTGCACGCCACCGGTTACGCCATGGGCATCACCATGGACGGCAAGACCGGCACCGACGACGGCGAAGCCGTCATCGCGTACTTCGGCGACGGGGCCACCAGCCAGGGTGACGTCAACGAGGCGTTCGTCTGGGCCGGCGTGTTCAACAGCCCGATGGTGTTCTTCTGCCAGAACAACCAGTACGCGATCTCCGAGCCGCTGGAGCGGCAGACCCGGATCCCGCTCTACCAGCGGGCCGCCGGCTTCGGCTTCCCCGGCGTACGGGTGGACGGCAACGACGTGCTCGCCACGTACGCGGTCACCCGCACCGCCCTGGACAACGCCCGGCACGGGCAGGGGCCGAGCCTCATCGAGGCGTACACCTACCGGATGGGCGCGCACACCACCTCCGACGACCCGACCCGCTACCGGATCGCCAGCGAGGTCGAGGCGTGGCAGGCCAAGGACCCGATCGCCCGGGTCAAGGCCTTCCTGGAGAAGCAGAAGATCGCCGACGCGGACTTCTTCGCCGAGATCGACGAGCAGGCCCGCCGCGAGTCGGTGCACCTGCGTGAGCGGGTGCTCGCCATGCCCGACCCGGAGCCGGTGACGATGTTCGACCACGTCTACCCCAACGGGTCCCCGCTGCTCGACGAGCAGCGCGCGCAGTTCAACAGTTACATGGAGTCGTTCGAGGGGAGCGCCCACTGATGGCCACGGAGACGCTCACCATCGGCAAGGCCCTCAACACCGGTCTGCGCCGCGCCCTGGAGAACGACCCCAAGGTCATCATCATGGGCGAGGACGTCGGCAAGCTCGGCGGCGTCTTCCGGATCACCGACGGGCTCCAGAAGGACTTCGGCGACCAGCGGGTGATCGACACCCCGCTGGCCGAGTCCGGCATCATCGGCACCGCTGTCGGTCTGGCCATCCGCGGCTACCGGCCGGTCTGCGAGATCCAGTTCGACGGCTTCGTCTACCCCGCGTACGACCAGATCGTGTCGCAGGTGGCGAAGATGCACTACCGCTCCCGGGGCAAGCTCAACATCCCCATGGTGATCCGGATTCCGTTCGGCGGCGGCATCGGCGCGGTCGAGCACCACTCCGAGTCACCGGAGGCGTACTTCGCACACACCGCCGGCCTGAAGGTGGTGTCCTGCGCCAACCCGCAGGACGCGTACGTGATGATCCAGCAGGCCATCGCCTCGGACGACCCGATCGTCTTCCTGGAGCCCAAGCGGCGCTACTGGGAGAAGGGCCAGGTCGACCTGGACGCGCCGCTGTCCGACGCGTACCCCCTGCACTCGGCCCGGGTTGTGCGGCCCGGCGCCGACGTCACCGTGCTGGCCTACGGCCCGATGGTGCGCACCTGCCTGGAGGCGGCGACCGCCGCCGCCGAGGACGGCCGGGAGTTGGAGGTCATCGACCTGCGCTCGCTCTCGCCGCTGGACCTGACCGCGGCGTACGAGTCGGTGAAGCGCACCGGCCGCGCGGTCGTGGTGCACGAGGCGCCGTCCAACATCGGCCTCGGCGCCGAGTTGGCCGCCCGGATCACCGAGGAGTGCTTCTACTCCCTGGAGTCGCCCGTGCTGCGGGTGACCGGCTTCGACACCCCCTACCCGGCCGCCCGGGTGGAGGAGGAGTACCTGCCCGACCTCGATCGGGTGCTCGACGCCGTCGACCGCACCTTCGGCTGGTGAGCGACATGTCCCGGATCAAGACGTTCAACCTGCCCGACCTGGGCGAGGGGCTGACCGAGGGCGAGATCCTGGCCTGGCTGGTCAAGGTCGGCGACACCATCGAGCTGAACCAGCCGATCGTCGAGGTGGAGACGGCGAAGGCGGCCGTGGAGATCCCGGCGAAGTGGGCCGGGCAGGTGCACACCATCCACCACCCGGAGGGCACCACGGTCGAGGTCGGTGCGCCGATCATCGCGATCGACACCGACCCGGGTGCCGGTCCGGTGGAGACGCCGTCGACCACTGCCACGTCCGGCGGCGACCTGCCCACCCCGTCGGCGGCCTCGCTGGCGGCGGTGGAGGTGGCACCGGCCGAGGGCATGGTCGAGCCCGGTCTGATCGGCGGTCCGGCCCCTGGTGGGCGGACGGCGGTGCTGGTCGGCTACGGCCCGCGTACGACCGCCGCGAAGCGCCGCCCCCGCAAGGGCGCGGTCCCCGCGCAGGCCGTGGCGGCTCCCGCGCCGGCTGCGCCGCCGGTGGTCACTCCGGTGGTGGCTTCGGCGCAGACCGGGCAGGCCACGCCGACGAGCGGTGGGACGACCGGAGGCGTGCTGGCCAAGCCGCCGGTGCGCAAGCTCGCCAAGGATCTCGGGGTCGACCTCGGCACGTTGACCGGGTCGGGGCCGCTCGGCTCGATCACCCGGGAGGACGTGCAGCGGGCGGCGAGCGGTGCGACCACTGTGGTTGCCGAACCGATCGCGGCGACGACCGCGCCCAGCTTCGGCGCGGATCGGGAGCAACACATCCCGGTCAAGGGGGTTCGTAAGCTCACCGCCGAGAACATGTCCCGCTCGGCGTTCACCGCCCCGCACGTGACGGAGTTCCTGACCGTCGACGTGACCCGGGCGATGAAGGCCCTGGACCGGCTGCGCGGCCGGCGGGAGTGGCGCGACGTACGGGTCTCGCCGCTGCTGTTGGTGGCGAAGGCGGTGTTGCTGGCGGTGCAACGGCACCCGATGGTCAACTCGACCTGGGCGGGCGACGAGATCGTGGTCAAGGAGTACGTCAACCTCGGCATCGCGGCAGCCACCGAGCGCGGTCTGATCGTGCCGAACGTCAAGGACGCCGGCCGACTCTCGCTGCGGGAGCTGGCGGACGCGCTGACCGACCTGGTGCAGACGGCGAAGTCCGGCCGCACCTCGCCGGCGGCCATGTCCGGCGGCACGCTGACCATCACCAACGTCGGCGTGTTCGGGGTGGACACCGGCACACCGATCCTGCCGCCGGGTGAGTCGGCGATCCTGGCCTTCGGCGCGGTGCGGGAGATGCCCTGGGTGCACAAGGGCAAGGTCAAGGTTCGCCAGGTCACCACGTTGGGGCTGAGCTTCGATCACCGGATCATCGACGGTGAGCTGGGCTCGAAGTTCCTGCGGGACATCGGCGACTTCCTCACGGATCCGGAGGCGGCGCTGCTCGCCTGGACCTGATCGTTGCGAACGCCAGCCACGGCCGGTGTGCCACGGGTTAACGCCCGGCACACCGGCCGTGTCCGTTGGGCGACGAATCCATCAGCCGGACGATGCTTTGACCTTCGATTGTTAGGCAGGTGTCTCAGCTCACCTAATAATCGATGGAAGTTCGCCGGCTTCTGCTGTTGAATAGATGCATCAGGGGCTGACAACCGAATAGCTAGGGGGACCCACCAATGAGCATGATCGAGCGAATCCGCAACCACCGCGACGCCACCCGCCGCGCCCGTGCCATCGAGCACGCGCTGCGCTCGGCGAACTCGCCGGCGGTCCGCGAAGAGATCCTCGTCATCGCCCAGCGTCACGTGAGCTGACGCTCCACGACATTCCTCACCTCCTCCAGATCGATGGCCCACCCGGCCCACCGGGTGGGCCATCGGCGTTCACCCGCCACCCACCACCGGGATTCCGCCCTGCCGCAGCGCCCGGTACGGTGGGCTTCGGTCACCGCCCGCCGACCCGGCAGAGGCCGAGCCGACAGAAGCTGCTCGACACCAACCGGCCACGGTGAGTGACGGCCAGTGCTCCTTGGACGTGTCGTGCCACCACCCGATACCGTGCGGGGAGCCGGCACAGCGGTACGCCGGTGACGCCGGCAGCCACGCCGAGGAGACCGATCGGCACCGGCGAGCCGACATGTGATGGAGGAGGCGCACCCATGACGTCCGAGGGCCCGCACCGCCCCGGCCAAGAGCCGGACGAGGTGTCACCGGGCGCCGGCGGACCGGCGCCGTACGGCGACCGCCCGGCGCAGCCGGAGAACGGCCAGAACGCCGCCGGCCCCGACCTTGGC
>NZ_QGSZ01000058.1 GCF_003857055.1 Micromonospora inaquosa
CCGGTTACATTCCGAACCCGGAAGCTAAGCCCTCCAGCGCCGATGGTACTGCACTCGTGAGGGTGTGGGAGAGTAGGACGCCGCCGGACAATCTTCCAGAAAAGGCCACCCCAATCGGGGTGGCCTTTTCTGCGTCCCCCGAACTGATCGGCCGGCACGAGTACACGAAAACCGTGCTGTCCCGGGTCACTTGATGACCCGCTTTCACTGAAACCGAGTCGATCAACGAGATCCGGGCCGTCCGGGCGTCGTCCTGGGCCTGCCGACCGCACGGTCCTGGGCCTGCCGCCCGCGGCCCGAATCTACTGGTGGACGACGTCCTGATACTTCTGGTGTTCGCCGGCTGCGTGACGGAGGCCCTGCGGATCCTCTGGGGCTCGCCCGTCCCGGCTCCGCCGCAATGGCACGGCGTTAACGCCGTCGAGCTGACCGCAGAGCACTGCTGAGCCCAAGAGCCGACCTGACCGCAGAGCAGGGCTGAGCCCCGAGCAGGGCTGAGGCCAGAGCGGCGCTGGGCTCAGCGCAGGTGAGACCTCAGGGTTTCGGCCCGCAGACGTAGCGGGGCTCCGCGTCGTAGCGCCAGGTGAACTTCTCCCGCTTGACCACCACGCCGCCCTTCTTCATGACCCGGAAGGCGTCCTGGGTGAAGCCGTTGATGCCGTTGGTCTCGATGCACGAGGGGCCGGGAGTCAGGTGGATCTGCTTCGGCGTCGTGACGTTGCGGCGTGGGCCGTACTCCGTCTTCACACTGTCGTAGATCTTCGTGCTCCAGATCGACACGGTGATCGTGCTGGACGTGTACGACGTGTCGATGAGCACGCCGTACTCGGTGTTGTTGCGGAACTTGAAGTCCAGGTTCGGCCAGAAGATGGTCGACTCGATGACCGCCGGGTACCGGTCGAACCAGTACGAGTGCGGCTTGTGCTCGACGTCCTCCAGGCCGGCGTAGTAGGTCGCGTTGAAAAGCGTGGTGGTGAACTGCGAGGTGCCGCCGCCGACGCCCGGCACCAGCTTGCCGTCGAGGATGACAGGTGCGTCCCGATAGCCCTGGGCGTAACCGCGTTCGCCGGTGTGACCGTTGAGCGAGAACGTCTTTCCGGGCAGCACGACAGTGCCGTCCACCTTCCTGGCGATGGTCGCGATGTTCTGACTGCGCGACGAGGCCATGCCCCCGGTGAACCGGGTGGTGAAGGTGGACACCCGCTCCTTGATGCCCAAGCCGGCGAGCTTTTCCGCGGTCAGCTGCGGCGGCGTCGGCTTCAACTCGCCGATCACCTCGCGGCCATCCGCCTTCGGTAGCACGGCCAGCAGGTCCCGACTGAGGGCTGCGGCGTCCAACTGCTGCCCGGATCGCCCTTCGGTGGCGGTGGGCCGGCCACCGGAAATTTTCATAGTGGCGTCCTTCGGCGGCACCTCGATGGCGGCCAGCTTGTCGCCGAGCGCCGCCCGCAGCCGCTTGACGTCCACCGCGGGTGTCAGCTTGCCGGTCTTGTCGGCGCTGAACCGCAGGCTCTTCGCGATGGCGGCGGGCGGGACCGTCAGCGAGCCCTTGCTGGTGCGCAGGGTGACCGGTGCGGCGACCGCCGGCTTTGCCAGCTCGCTGACCAGTCGATCCAACTCCTCCGGGGTGGTGGCCGGGTGGGTTTCCACCAGGGGCACGGTGATCGGGGCGCCGGCCAACCAACCGGCGCGGACCACCTCGGCGGAACGCTGCGGATTCAGTGCCAGCCCGGGCTTGGGCTGCACGACCTTCGGCTTGGTGCCCAGATAGGTGATCGCCGGCATCGTCATCCCCTGGGCCTGGTCGCCGAGCACCTTGCGCAGCGCGTCGTCCAACCGGCTCACGTCGACGGTCACCACCGGCTCGACGGTGCGGGAGCCGACCAGCCGGCTGACCGGGTGCGCGTCGGCCTCAGCCGCTGCCGCGACGGTCGCCGGCACGTCGACGGCCAGCCCCACGTCGGCCGGGTTGATGTCGGCGGTGCGCCCGTCGACGGTGACCTTCAGCGGTGTGGCCAGCGTTGCCGCCCGCCGGTCCAACTCCGCCCGCAACTCCCGGTCGGCGTCCGCGCGACTGCGGCCGCCCAGCTCGGTGCCGAGCACGCTGGTGCCACGGGGAACGTCACCGGCGTACGCCCAGGCGCCGGCACCCGCCACGGTGGCGAGGACGCCACCGGTGATGCCGGCGGCGAGCAGCATCCGCACCCGGCGCGGACGGCGCGGGCCGTTGCCGTCCGGCTCCTCAGGAGCGGCTGCCGTGACCGGCTCAGGCCCAGCGTCCGGCCAGGTCACCGCGGTGACCTGCACGGTGGGCCGGTCGTCGGCGGGTGGACTGTTTTCGCCGTACAGCGTCACTGCAACCTCGATCGCCAGGGTGCCGCAGGAGGTCCTCCCTCCCGGAGGCACCTACGGTAACGAATGCCCGGCGGTCCACGTGGGCTGCGGCCACCCGACGCTGCTACCGCGTGTCGTGCGGCGTTTCGCACGATCCGGGGGCGGTGCCGACGGCGGACCGACGACGTGGCACGGTGGCCCGGTGGGCACTGCGGAGCGGGTGTTGGCGTACGGGGGCGGTTGGTTGGACCGGGCGGGCCCGTTGCGCACCGATCCAGTGCGGTTGAGCGCGCTGTTCGCCGAGTCGAGCACCGTGCTGCTGCCGATGTGGCGGGACCGCTGCCTCGTCGACGGCCACGGGCCGGTTCGGCTCAGCGCGGAGCGCGCGGCGCTGGTCCGATCCGCCGCCCGCGAGACCGTCTTCCTGGGGCTCGACGGGGAGGTCGCCGTGTTCGCCGCGGACCTCTCCGCGCTGCCCGAGCGGTCCGCCGTCGAGATGGTCGGCGCGGTGCGCTCCGTCGACGTGCGGGCGCTGGTCGGGCGGCTCGAACCCGGCCACGCGGCCGTCCAGGCGTACGCCAGGGGCTTGCTGCACTGGCACCGGCAGCAGCGATTCTGCGGGACGTGCGGCGCGCCGGCCGTCACCGACGGTGGCGGGCATCTGCGGACCTGCACCGGCGCGGAGTGCGGGCGACTGCTGTTCCCCCGGATCGAGCCGGCGATCATCGTGTTGGTCGAGGCTCCGGGTCGGCCGGGGCGCTGTCTGCTGGCCCGGCACGCGGGTGCGGCTGAGGACGCGTACTCGACGCTGGCCGGCTTCGTCGAGGTCGGCGAGAGCCTGGAGGACGCGGTCCGGCGGGAGATGGCCGAGGAGGCGGGCGTGACCGTCACCGACGTGACCTACCAGGGGTCGCAGGCGTGGCCGTTCCCCGCCGGCCTGATGGTGGGCTTCCGGGCCACCGCCACCTCCGACGAGGTACGCGTCGACGGCGAGGAGCTGTTGGAGGCGCGCTGGTTCACCCGGGCGGAGCTGCGGGAGCGGGCGGCCTCGGGTCGTCCGCTCGGAAGGGTCGACGCGATCGACCACCGCCTCCTGACGGACTGGCTCGCGGAGAGCTAGTCGGGCTCGACCGCCGGGTGGTCCACTCCGCTGGCAATGGCAACTCGTGCGACCTGGGTAATTACATCTGTTACTCGATTGTGATTAGTCGATGCGGGGCCACTCTGCGCCGCCTCTCTACCGCGTTATGCCAGCCTTGCGGTCATTTCAGGGGATCGCAACGGCGAGCACCATGACGATCTGTGATGCCGCGTCTCCGTCAGGTCATCCGACTGTTACCGCCCGGTAAGCGAGGGGGGTTGTGACGTGTGCCGCACGGGTGCACCATCAAGCCCGATGGTTACCAGCCGGTAACAGGCCGCGGCCTCCCGTGTGGGCCGCCCGGTCGGAACCGGCAATCCCGCGCATCGATCCGAGGAGGAAACCCGTGCAGGATCGGTTTGAAAGTCAGGGTCGTACCCGGTGGCGGCGTTTCGCCGCCATGATGGTGCCCGCCACGGCGGCCGCCGGCGCCATCCTCTTCGGAATGTCGACCGGCGCGATCGCGTCCGACATCACGGTCTCCGGGCAGACGTTCAAGATCGGCGCCGACCGCCTCGAGGGCGACGGCTTCAAGCAGTACGGCGGCATCGTCCGCGAGAAGGGCAAGGACGGGAAGCCCGGCCAGGTCCACCCGATCGCGCTTTCCGAGATCAACAGTGCCGAGTTGTACAGCCTCTGCCAGTCCGTCCGCGCCGACCTGCCGGGCCTGCCGGTGGTGCTCACCATCAACGCCGGCGAGGGCAAGGAACCCGCCCGGGCCAAGGACCTGCTGATCGCGATGGACTCGTTGAACGGCAACGCGACCTTCACCAACATCAAGATCGGTCGGGACGCCACCGACCTGAACCCGACCGCGCAGGCGGGCTCGTTCGGCCAGAACTCCGACCACGTCACCATCACCAACCTGCAACAGGTGTCCCGCTACACCACGGCGGCCACGTTCAACCTGGTCGGCCTCCGACTCAAGGTCAACGTGGGTGACGACGCCAAGGGCAAGGAGTGTTTCTGAGGTGAGCCCCGGCCCGCGGTGGTCAGCGCCGCGGACCGGGCCCATCTTCCCCGTTCCCGCTCGGCCAGGAGGAGTACGTGACAACCGCGAACCCGTCGCACGCCCGGCCCGGTGGTCCGGCTCAGGCGTGGCGTCACTTCCGCCGCTGGCAGCGCAGCCGGCCGTTCTGGGGCGGACTGCTCATCACCCTGGCCGGACTGGAGATGTTCGCCTCCACCCGGATGACCCTCAACGGCCTCAGCTTCCACAGTGGCGCGACCGGCCTGCTCTCGCTGCTGATCCCGACCATCCTGGTGACCTGCGGCCTGTTGCTCTGGCTCACCCCGGCGCAGCGGCTGTTCTACTCGGTCGTCGCGGCGGTCACCGCGGTGTACTCGCTGATCGGGCTCAACCTCGGCGGCTTCTTCGTCGGTCTGCTGCTCGGCATCGTCGGCAGCGCCCTCGCCTTCGCCTGGACGCCGATCCGCCCCGCAGCATCCACCCCGACACCGGCCGAGGTCGAGCAGGTCGACGACGGTCTGGGCGGTGTCGGCCTGGCCGAGGTTGGTCAGGGCGGAGTTGATCGCGACGACGTCGAGCAGGCCGGCGTCGAGCGAGGCGGTGTCGAGCCGGCTGGGGTTGGCCAGGGCGACGCCGCGCAGGGCGGCGTCGAGCGGGCCGATCGGCTGGCGGCGTCCGACGAGGGTGCGCCGCCCGAGTGGCCGGGACGTTCCGCTGACCCGCGAGCCCTCGCCGTCGCGCTCGTGGTCCTCGGCCTGGCCGCCGTCGGTCTGGCGGGCCAGCCCCGAGCGGTGCAGGCCGCGTCGAACCAGCCGGCCGCCACCGGCTGCCCCACCCCGCCCCGGGCGGTCACCCCGTCGCCCACCCGCAGCGCGGCCACGCCGACGCCCACCGCGAGCCCGCAGCCGGACGGCAACGTGATCACCGACATCCTGGACGGAGTCGACGATCTGCTCGGCCTCGGTGGCGAAGAGG
>NZ_QGSZ01000325.1 GCF_003857055.1 Micromonospora inaquosa
GGGTGGGGGCGGCACGGTCGGCGGCGGCCCGGGCGGCGGCGGCACGGGCGGCGGCCCGGTCGGCGGTGGCGTGGAACTGGGCTCGGGTGCAGACGCTGAGCAGAGCGTCCTTCTCGGGCTTGGCGATCGGGCCGACGACGGTGAAGCCGACGGCGGCGTTCAGCGCGTGCACCGCGGTGTTGCGCACGTCCGGCTCGACCACCACCCGCAGGGTCGTCGGGTCGGCGAAGAGCCACGCCATGACGGTGCCGAGCACCGCCCGGGTGAAGCCGTGCACGGGTGTGTCGACCGGCGCGCAGAGGAAGTGCATGCCCACGTCACCGGGCTGGTGGTCGTAAAGACCGACCAGCTCGACGTGGGCCGGGTCGTAGCGTTCCGCGAGGAAGGCCGGGCTCCCCCGCCAGGACCCGAGGTACGCGTCGTGGTGCGGATGCCCGGCGATCCGCCGGTACTCCTCGCTCACCTGGGCCTGATCGGCGTCCTGCATGAGCCAGAACGTCGCCTTCGGGTGCGTCACCCAGCTGTGCAGCAGCGCCGCGTCGGCGTCCGGGTCGAGCGGCCGCAGCGCGAACTCACCGAGCCGCTCGTCGACACGGGTGAAGACGGTGGTCACGACGACACCCCGAACTCCTGGAAGGTGATGCTCTTCTCGATCGGGTAGTGCTCCCGGCCGAGCAGCTCGGAGATGATCCAGGAGTTGCGGTAGGCGCCCATACCCAGGTCCGGCGAGGTGATGCTGTGCGTGTGGGTGCCCGCGTTCTGCAGGAAGATGCCCCGCCCGCTGTGGTCGATGCTGTAGTTGCGGGCCACGTCGAAGCGGCCGTGCGCGTCCCAGCGGATCCGGTCCCGCACGGGCGTGAGGAACTCCGGCACCCGGTAGTGGTAGCCGGTGGCCAGGACGAGACCCTCGGTACGCACTGTGAAGTCGCGCTCCTGCTCCACCTGACGCAACCCCAGCGTGTACTCCCCGTCCTGGTGGTCGGCGCTGACCAGTTCGGTGTTGGTGAGCAGGCGGGTGTTCACCGGTCCGTCGACGCTCTGCGCGTAGAGCAGATCGAAGATGTCGTTGATCAGGTCGGCGTTGATCCCCTTGAACAGGCCCTTCTGCGCGGACTCCAGCCGGTAGCGGGTCGCCTCGGGCAGCGCGTGGAAGTAGTCCACGTAGTCCGGCGAGGTCATCTCCAGCGTCAGCTTGGTGTATTCGAGCGGGAAGAACCGCGGCGACCGGGTCACCCAGTTGAGCTGGTAGCCGTACCGGTCGATGTCGCCGAGCAGATCGTGGTAGATCTCGGCGGCGCTCTGCCCGCTGCCCACCACGGTGATGCTGCGCTTGGTGCGCAGCGCCGCGCGGTGCTCCAGGTAGTGGGAGTTGTGCACGGCGTCGCCGGGCAGTTCGGCGACGGCCGGGGGCAGGTGCGGTGGGGTGCCGGTGCCGAGCACCAGGTGCCGGGCCCGGTACTCGACCGACTCCCCCGTGCCGGTGCCGGCCCGCACCACGTACCGCTCATCGGTGGGGTCGTACTCGACAGTGGTCACGGTCTGGCCGAAGCGCAGGTTCGGCAGTTTCGCCGCCGCCCACCGGCAGTACGCGTCGTACTCGCTGCGCAACGGGTAGAAGCTCTCCCGGATGTAGAACGGGTAGAGCCGACCGATCTCCTTGAGGTAGTTGAGGAAGGAGTACGGCGACGTCGGGTCGGCGAGGCTGACCAGGTCGGCGATGAACGGGGTCTGCAAGCGGGCCGACTCCAGCAGCATTCCGGGGTGCCAGGCGAGGCTCGGCCGGGCCTCCAGGAACACTCCGTCCAGCTCGTCGATCGGCGCGGTGAGGCAGGCCAGGCCCAGGTTGTACGGGCCCAACCCGATGGCGATGAAGTCGTGGGTGGACATCGGGGTCTCCAGGCGCGGGTGCGTGGTCACCGGCGTCAGCCGACGGGGCAGGTCAGGTCGGCGGCGACGTGGTCGTGCACGTACCGCCCGGCGTGGGTGGCGATCAGGTCGAGCACGTACCCGACGTCGTCGACGGTGGTGGCCGGGTTGAGCAGTGTGAACTTCAGGAAGTGCCGGCCGTCCACCCGGGTTCCGGCGACCACCGCGAGACCGGACGCCGCGAGCGCCTCCCGGGCGTGCAGGTTGGCGGCGTCGGCCAGCTCCCGGCCGGGGCCGGTGGGCAGGTAGCGGAACACCACGGTGCTCAACTCGGAGCGCGTCACCACCTCGAAGCGCGGGTCCTCGCTGACCAGTTGCCAGGCGTCGGCGGCCCGGTCGACAACCTCGTCGAAGAGCGCGCCGAGCGCGTCCGGGCCCATCACCCGCAGGGTGAGCCAGAGCTTCAGCGCGTCGAAGCGGCGGGTGGTCTGCAAGCTCTTGTCGACCTGGTTGGGGATGCGTTGCTCGACCATCCGCGCCGGGTTGAGGTAGTCGGCGTGGTAGGTGACGTGTCGCAGTGTCAGCCGGTCGCGGACCAGCAGGGCGCTGGAGCTGACCGGCTGGAAGAACGACTTGTGGAAGTCGATCGTCACCGAGTCGGCCCGCTCGATGCCGTCGAGCAGATGTCGGCGCGTCGGCGAGACGAGCAGACCGCAGCCGTACGCGGCGTCCACGTGCAGCCAGACGCCGGCCTCCGCGCAGATCCCGGCCAGCTCGGTGAGCGGGTCGATCGAGCCGAAGTCGGTGGTGCCGGCGGTGCCGACGACGGCCATCACCACCAGCCCCGCCTGCCGGCACCGTGCGATCTCCGCGCGGACGGCGGCTGGCCGGATCCGTCGCCGGGCGTCGGTGGGTACCGCGATCACCGCGTCCGGGGCGAGGCCGAGCAGCTTGGCCGACTTCTGCACGCTGAAGTGACCGGCGGCCGAGGTGAGCACGCGCAGCCGGGGCAGCAGCTCGGCGCGGGCCGCCGGATCGATGGCGGCGGCACACGCCTCCTCCCGGGCCAGCAGCAGCGCCTGGAGGTTGGACTGGCTGCCGCCGCTGGTGAAGACGCCGTCGGCGCGAGGGCCGAGGCCGATCCGCTCGGCGGTCCAGTCGATCAGCCGGCGCTCGATGAGGGTGGCACCGGCGCTCTGGTCCCAGGTGTCCAGTGAGGAGTTCACGGCGGTGAGCACCGCCTCACCGAGCAGCGCCGGGATGGCCACCGGGCAGTTGAGGTGGGCGAGGTAGCGGGGGTGGTGGAACCAGACGGCGTCGCGCAGGTAGACGTTCTCCAGCTCGTCCAGTGCGGCGCCGGCGTCGCCCAGCGGACGGTCCAGGTCCACCCGGTCGACCAGGGGGGCCAGCTCGGCCGGCGTGATTCCGGTGCCGGGACGGTCCACGGCGGCCACCCGGCGGGCGACCCGGTCGACGCCGTCGGCGATGGTCCGGCGGTACTGCTCGACCGAGCCGCCATGCAGCAGTTGGGTCCGCGCGGCGGTTGACGCCGGCGGCGCCGTGGTGGTCTCGACGGGGTACGTCGGCACGGTCACGGAATGTCCTTCCACGTTCTCGACGAGGGCAGCCGGAACCGACCCCAGGCGCGGCGGTGCGCCTCGGGGAGCGGTGTCGGTCAGCTGACCTTCTTCGCGTTCCGGATGGCGGTGGCGAGGTTCTCCAGCAGCGGTGCGGAGCCCGCGTACGAGAAGCGGGGCACGGCGTCCCACGGGGTCACCT
The DNA here is from genome assembly GCF_003857055.1 of Micromonospora inaquosa. GTDB lineage: Bacteria > Actinomycetota > Actinomycetes > Mycobacteriales > Micromonosporaceae > Micromonospora > Micromonospora inaquosa. The sequence continues at coordinate 3,646 of NZ_QGSZ01000325.1, forward strand.
GGTTGGCCTTGACCGCCGGCAGTTGCTGCCAGGTCGGCTTGGCGGTGAGGTCCTTGGCCTGTAGCGCGGTGGCACGGTTGTCCAACAGGATCAGGTCGGCCGGGAACTTGCCGGCGCTCTCCCAGCTCAGCGCCTCGAAGTAGTCGCCGGCTTCGAGCTTGGTGGGGACCACGATGTCGACGCCCAACTCGGCGAAGTACATCAGGTCGGTGCTGACCTTCGGGTTGGAGACGTAGAAGAGGTCGGGGCTGCCGGAGCAGGCCATCACCTTGATCCCGGGGTTGGCCTTGACCGCCTGCCGGACCGCCTCGGCGGCGGCGTCGAAGCGGGCCTTCCCGTCGGTGACCTTCTTGGCGGACAGGTCCGCGCCGAGCGACTCGGCCAGTGCCGCGTACCGCTCGATGGGCTTGGTCATCGGCACCCGGGCGGTGGTGATCGCCACACTCGGGGCCAGCGGGAGGATCTTGGCCTTGCTCTCGTCCGGCACGTACCAGAGCGCGTCCGGGTCGTACATGTGGGTGACCAGCAGTTCGGGGCGCAGGGCGGCGTACTTCTCCAGGCTGAACTCGCCCCACACGTTGCCGAGGATCTCGACGCCCTCGATGTTCAGGTCGCCGGCCTGCGGATCGGCCGTGCCATCCGCGCGCTTGGTTTCACCGAACACGCCCACGAGCTGCTTGTCGAGACCGAAATCGATCAGGGCTGCCGCCACGCCGGTGAAGGCCACCACCCGGGTCGGACGGGCCGCGGACTCGACCTTGGTGCCGCGGTCATCGGTGAACGACCAGGGGCCGCCTCCGTTACTGGCGGCGGGCTTCGGGGTGTCGCCGTTGCCGCAGGCAGCGAGCAGGGTGGCCAGCGTGGCGGCACCGCCGGCGGCCAGCAGGCCACGGCGGGAGAGACGGCGGGCGGACAGGGCATCGGGCATGGTGTCGTCTTTCGATCAAGGGTTGGCCGGTGTCGACCGGGGCAGCGGGGTTAGGTTAGCCTAACCTCGGTCATTGTCAACAGCGGTTCGCCGTTTCGCCACCACCCCGGAGCCCACACTGGACGCCACACCCACCGTCACCAGACCGGCACCGTCCGTGCCGGGCAGGGACACGGTCGCACCCCCACGCCGGCGTGGCCGCCGGGCGGCCCGCGCCGCCGGCCTCGTCGCCGCCGTGGCACTGCTCGCGGTGATCGTGGTGCTCAGCATCGCGGTCGGCGCGAAGGCCATGCCGCTCGTCGACGTCTGGTCCGGGTTGCTGCACCGCGACGCCACCGAGTACGCCGTGGTGCACCGGATGCGACTGCCCCGCACCCTGCTCGGGCTGCTCGCCGGCGCCGCCCTCGGGGTCGCGGGCGCGGTCATGCAGGCCCTCACCCGCAACCCGCTCGCCGACCCCGGGCTCCTCGGCATCAACGCCGGCGCCTCCGCTGCCGTCGCCACCGCCGCCGCGTTCCTGGGCGTCACCGCCGTCGGCGGGTACGTCTGGTTCGCGCTGCTCGGCGCGGCGGCGGTGACCGCGCTGGTCTACGCCGTCGGCGGCGGACGGGGCGCCACCCCGGCCCGACTCGCGCTGGCCGGGGCGGCGCTCAACGCCACCCTCTACTCCTACGTGAGCGCGGTGATGCTGCTGGACACCGCCTCGCTGGAACGGCTGCGGTTCTGGACGGTCGGCTCACTGGCCAGCGCGGACCGCGCGACCGTCACCCGGGTGCTGCCGTTCATCCTCCTCGGCCTGCTGGTCGCGCTCGGCGCCGCCCGTCCGCTGAACGCGCTCGCGCTCGGCGATGACGCGGCGCGAGCCCTCGGCGCTCGACCCGCGCTGATCCGCGCCTCCGTGATCGTCGCGGTCACCCTGCTCTGCGGCGCGGCGACCGCCGCGTGCGGCCCGATCGTCTTCGTCGGTCTGCTGGTCCCGCACCTGGTCCGGGCCCTGACCGGCCCGGACCTGCGGTGGCTGCTGCCGTACTGCGCGGTGCTCGCGCCCGCGTTGCTGCTCGGCGCCGACGTGCTCGGCCGGGTGCTGGGTCGGCCCGGGGAACTCCAGGTCGGCATGGTGACCGCCGTGCTGGGCGGCCCGCTCTTCCTGTGGCTGGTCACCCGCCGACGGGTGGCCCAACCGTGACCGTCATCCGAACCTCTTTCGGTCTGTCGTTACGGTTCCGGCCCCGCGCGTTGGGCGTCGGCGCCGCTGCGGCGTTGCTCGCGGCCGGGTTCGGCCTGGTGGCCCTGGGCAGTGGCGACTACCCGATGGGGCCGGCCGACGTGCTGCGCACGCTGACCGGCGGCGGCACCCTGGCGGAGCAGTTCATCGTGTACGACCTGCGCCTGCCCCGGCTGGTCACCGCCCTGTTGGTCGGTGCGGCGCTGGCTCTCGCCGGCACGGTGTTCCAGTCGCTGGTCCGCAATCCGCTGGGCAGCCCGGACATCCTGGGCTTCACCCAGGGCGCGTCAACCGGCGCGCTGGTGGTCGTGGTCCTGGGCGGCAGCAGCCTGGCGTTGGCCGGCGCGGCGGTCGCCGGTGGGCTCGGCACCGGCCTGCTGATCTACGCGCTCGCCTGGCGGCGCGGAGTGCACGGCTACCGGCTCATCCTGGTCGGCATCGGGGTGGCCGCGATCCTGACCGGCGTCAACGGCTACCTGCTCACCCGGGCGCCCCTGATGGACGCCGCCCGCGCGGTCCTCTGGCTCACCGGCAGCCTCGACGGGCGGGGATGGGCCAACGCCGGGCCGCTGCTCGCCGTCCTGGTCGTGTTGGCGCCGCTGGTGCTCGTCGGCTGCGCCCCGGCGCTGCGGATGATGGAGTTGGGCGACGACGCGGCCAGCGCCCTGGGCGTGCCGGTACGCCGGCTGCGCCTGGCGCTGCTCGCCGCCGCCGTGCTGCTGGTCTCGTTCGCGGCGGCCGCCGCCGGGCCGGTGTCCTTCGTGGCGCTGGTCGCCCCGCACGTGGCGAAACGGTTGACCCGGGCACCGGGCCCGAACCTGCTGCCGTCGATGGCCGTCGGCGCGGCGCTGCTGGTCGGCGCCGACCTGCTGGCCCAACGCGCGTTCGCCGGGCACCAACTCCCGGTCGGCGTGGTGACCGGCGTGATCGGCGGCGGTTACCTGGTCTGGCTGCTGGCGATGGAACGTCGGGCGGGCCGGCTGTGAAAAATCGTGACGCCCTCGAAGGAGCACCCATGCGACCCGGCGATTCCCGGCTCGGCGGCACCGCGCTGACCCTCGCCTACGACCAGCGCACCATCGCCGAGAACCTGACCGTGGCGGTGCCCGACCGATCCTTCACGGTGATCATCGGCCCGAACGCGTGCGGCAAGTCGACACTGCTGCGCGCACTGTCGCGGATGCTGCGCCCCAGCGCCGGTGCGGTGCTGCTGGATGGCCGGGACATTCACGACCTGCCAGCCCGCAAGGTGGCCCGTACGCTCGGTCTGCTGCCGCAGTCCTCGATCGCACCGGACGGGATCAGCGTCGCCGAACTGGTCGCCCGGGGCCGCTACCCCCACCAGGGGCTGCTGCGGCAGTGGTCACGCGAGGACGAACGGGTGGTCGAGGAGTCGATGGCCGCGACCGGGGTCGACGACCTCGCCGACCGGGCGGTGGACGAACTGTCCGGCGGGCAGCGGCAGCGGGTCTGGATCGCGATGGCGCTGGCCCAGCAGACGCCGCTGCTGCTGCTCGACGAGCCGACCACGTACCTCGACATCGCCCACCAGATCGAGATCCTGGACCTCTGCGCCCGACTGCACGAGGAGCAGGGCCGCACCCTGGTCGCGGTGCTGCACGACCTGAACCACGCGGCCCGCTACGCCACCCATCTGATCGCCATGCGCGACGGACGCGTGGTGGCCGCCGGGGAGCCGGCGTCGGTGGTCACCGCCGACCTGGTGGCGGAGGTTTTCGGGCTGCCCTGCCGGGTCATCGACGATCCGGAGACGGGCACCCCTCTGGTCGTCCCGGCGGCCCGCCGTCACGCCACCACCCTCGCCCCGGAGCCCGCGTGAGCGAGCCAACCAGCGAGCCAACCAGCGAGCCAACCAGCGAGCCAACCAGCACCGCCCGGCGTTTCCGCGACCCGTGGGGGGTGCCGCACCTGCGCGCCGACGACCCGCTCGCGTTGGCGGCGGCACAGGGCCGGGTGACCGCGTACGACCGGGCCTGGCAGATCGAGGTGGAACGGCACCGGGCCCGGGGCACCAGCGCGGCGTTCCTCGGCCCCGACGCGCTCGCTTGGGACCGGTTCGTGCGGCAGGTCCGGCTCGACGACACCGCCCGCCGCTGCCACGCGGCACTGGACCCGGCGACCGCCGGGTGGGTGGGCGCCTACGTGGACGGCGTCAACGCCGGTCTCGCCGCCGGGGCGGCCCGCTCACCGGAGTTCGCCGGCGTCGGGCTGCGCCCGGGGCGGTGGGAGCCGTGGACGCCGCTCGCGGTCTGGCTGGGCCACCACATCCTGTTCGCCGGGTTCCCCGGCAAGCTGTGGCGCGAGCACGTGGCGCGGCGGCTCGGGCCGGACGCGGTCGACCTGTTCGCCACCGACGGGCTTGCTGTGGCCGGCAGCAACGGGTGGCTGCTCGCCGCCGAGCGCACCGGCACCGGGGGCGCGCTGCTCGCCGGGGACCCGCACCGCTTCCTTGAGGATCCCGGTGTCTACCAGCAGATCCGGCTGGCCTGCCCGGAGTACGACGTGGTCGGGCTGGCGGTGCCGGGCGTGCCGGGCATCGCGCACTTCGGGCACACCGGCGAGGTTGCCTGGGCGATCACCAACGCGATGGCCGACTACCAGGACGTGTACGCGGAGCGGCTACGCCGCGACGGCCCCCGGGTGCAGGCGCTCGGCCCGGACGGCTGGCGTCCGGCGCACCGGCACGTCGAGACGATCGAGGTGGCCGGGGCCGACCCGGTCGAGGTCGAGGTGGTGGAGACCGTCCGTGGTCCGGTGATCGCCGGTGGGCCGGACGACGAGACGGCGCTCAGCCTGCGCTACCCGCCCCGGGTCCGGGGTGACCTCGGTTTCGCGACGCTGCCGGAGCTGCTGTGCGCCCGTACCGTGGCCGATGTGGACCACGCGTTGCGGCACTGGGTGGAGCCGGTCAACGTGGTGCAGGCGGCGGACACCACCGGAGGGCTGCTGCACCGGGTCGCCGGGGCGGTGCCGGTGCGGCACCCGGAGAACGGCCGGCGGGTGGTACCCGGCTGGGACTCCGCGCACGCCTGGCAGGGCTGGCACGCGCCGATGCCCCGCGCCGAGGTGACCGGTCGGGCGGTGATGGCCAACGAGCGCGGGCTCGCGGCACCGTTCGGGGTGGAGTTCGCGCCACCGCACCGGGCGCAGCGCATCGGCGAACTGCTCGACGCCCGTTCGGCGTGGACGGCCGACGAGATGGCCACCGTGCACACCGACACGTACCTGGGGGCGGCCGCGCCGCTGCTGGCGGTCCTCGCCGAGTCGACCGGGCTCGGCCCGGCCGCCGCCGCGCTGCGCGAACGGCTGCTGCGCTGGGATCGCCGGATGACCGCCGACAGCACTGACGCGGCCGCCTACGCCATCCTGCGGGCGGCTGTCGTACGCCGGATCGCCGCCCACCCGGCGCTGGCCGCGGTCGCCGAGCCGCCCGCGTACCCCGAGGTGTTCGCGCCCTGGCTGGCGCTGACGCCGCGCGTCGGTTACGCGCTGGAGCACCTGCTCGGCACGACCCCTCCGCCCGGTGTGGACATCGCCGCGCTGGTACGCGCGGCGGCCGAGGAGGTCGGCGAGGCGGCGGCCGGGCAGGTGCCCTGGGGTGACCTGCACCGGTTGGCGCCGTGGCGGGCCCTGCCCGGCCCGGACGCCGGGCCCGGCCCCCGACTCGACGGTGACCACGACTGCGTGTTGGCCACCTCCAGCGTGCCCGGGGTCACCCACTGGTGCTTCCGGGGACCGGCGGCGCGCTTCGTCTGGGACCTGGCCCGCCGCACGGACAGCCGGTGGGTGGTCCCGCTGGGCGCCTGCGGGGTGCCCGGCGACCCGCACCACGACGACCAGAGCGCCGCCTGGCTGGCCGGGGAACTACTGCCGGTGAGCACGGACTGGGAGCAGCTCACCGAGGAGCGGGACTGACGGCACCGGCCGCCGCCGGGGTACGCGAGGCACCCCGAGCGACGGCCGGTCACCACGGCGTCAGCGAAGGCCGAACGCCCGGGTGATGCGCTGGCTCACGGTGTTGCCGGCGGCGTCCCGCGCGGTGGTGCGCAGGCTGACGAAGCTGGCCTTCGCCGGTGCGGCCAGCGTGGTACGCCAGCCGTCGCCGTGCCGGGTCAGCCGCTGCTTCTGCCAGGTCGCCCCGTCGTCGTAGGACACCTCGACGGTCACCGCGCCGATCGTGCCCGTGACGTCGGGCAGGTGGGAGGCGACCACGGTCAGCGGTGCGCCGCGTGACGCCCGACCGGCGGAGTCGATGGCCACCTGGTAGTCCAGCTGGATCATCGGCAGCACCTCGGCCGACTCCTCCCCCGTGACCGCCGAGGTGAAGCCCCACTCGGTGCGGGTCTGCCGCGAGTACGGGTTGGTCCAGGCGGCCCGGTCGTTCTCCACCACCAGCCGGTACGGCAGTCGCTGAGCCGCCAGCCCGGCGACCTGGAGGTACTCGGCGTTACCCCAGTTCAGTTCCTTGTCACCCTGGTAGAGGGTGGTCCGGTTGACCATGTCGTAGTTGGCGTACGCCTCACCGATGTGGCCGCCTCCGTCGCCCCACCCGGGCGCGGGCAGGTAGACAGTGTCCAGGTACCGGATCGGCACGTAGCTCCCGCCCATCCGGGGGCGCTGGATCGGCCCGAACCAGGTGACGGCGTTCGGCTTGCCCGCCGGGTACGTCGTCACCGCCTGGAGGTGCTGGCCGGTCTCGCCGGCGATGAACGCGTCGTCGACCCACCGCTGGTCGGCGCTCACCCAGTCGGTCCGCCGGCCCTGCGCCGGGGCCGGCTCCTGGTTGCTCGACGCCCAGCCGCGCCAGACGTCGGTGCGGAACTCCAACGCCTTGCCCTGCCGGTAGTTGCGGAACTCCACGTCGACCCGGGCCAACTGCCGCTTCGTCGGACGGTAGGTGGGGTCGGCCGGCACCGTGCCGGTCCAGTGGTGCGCCACGTCGTACAGGTAGGTGGTCTCTGGGTGCGACTCGACGGTGAGCCGCACCGCACCGCCCTCCAGCGCCGCGATGAGCTGCCCACCCTCGTCGGCGCCGAGCGTGGCCACGGTCACCGGGGCCGGGCTCTCCGGGCTCCACGCGAACTCGTCCCAGGGCTGGAGCCGACCGACGCCGTCGTTGACCACGAGCAGCAGCTTCGCCCCGGCCGCCGCGGCGGCCTGCGCCTGGGTGGCGATGTCGACGCTGTCACTGCGGCGCACCATCACGGCCCGGTCCCGGACCGGCCGCTTGGCCAGCCCCGCCGCCGACGCGTCGGCGACGTAGACCGCGTCGAGCTGACGACGACCGGCCGGCAGCGCCGGGGTCGCCCGCTTCACCAACAGATCGTCGTACGAGCGACCGCCCGCCGAGACGGTCAGGGCCGGCTGCTCCAGCCGCCACCGGGCACCGAACTCGAACTCGCCGTCGGTCACCGGGCGGGTCGTCGGCAACGCCCACATGCTGTCGTACGAGTCGTCGGGCAGCACCTGACTCTCGGTGAGACCGTTCTTCGTGGACCGGTGGATGTCCATCCGCAGCGCGCTGGCGGTGGCCTCCTGCGGCACCCGGGCCTGCACCTGTCGGGCGGCGCGCGCGTCCAGGGTGACGGTGCGGTCGCGATCCAGGTTCACGTCGGTGAAGCTGAGCATCGCCATGCCCTTGGAGTGCGGGCCGTGCACACCGCGCACGTCCGCGGAGATCCAGCCGTTCCAGCTCGCCACCGGCAGCCGCAGCGTGGCGGTGCCACTCTCGGGCAGGTCCACGGCGGTGAACAGGGTGTCGGCGGTGAGGATGACCTTGCCGACGAGCGGCTTGCCGTCCCGGTCCTTGGCGACCAGCGTCAGGTTCTGCCGCTGGCCCTCCTTACCGGCCCCGATCAGGGTGCGGCCACGCACCGCACCGGCGTCGTCGGTGGCGACGATCATGCCGCTGACCTGCTTCTCCACCGGCAGCTTGTCGTACGCGGCGGTCACCGTCACGGTGGCGGTGCCGCCGGCCGGCACTGTCACCCGGTCGGTGGAGAGCGCGAACAGGCCGGCCGGCGCGGTGACCGCGTCGAGAGCCAGCTTCAGGGCGACCGGTGCGCCGCCGACGTTGGTGTAGGTGACCGTACGGTCGACGGTCATGCCCGGCTGCTGCGGCCACGCCTGGAAGCCGGAGTAGGCGCTCGGGGTGGCGAAGACGGTGGCGTGCGCGGCGGCGACCGCGTCGACCCGGCCGGCACCCGCCTGGTACGGGGTGTACTCGGGGGTGGCCTTGACCGTGCTGACCAGTGCTTCCTTGATGCGCTGACCGGTCCAGTCCGGATGCGCGGCGGCGACCAGCGCGGCCGTGCCGGCCACGTGTGGGGTGGCCATCGACGTGCCGCTCATCAGCGTGTAGTCCCCGGAGCCGCCGCGCACGAAGTGCGAGCGGGCCGCCAGGATGTCCACGCCGGGGGCGGTGATCTCGGGCTTGAGCCCGCCGTCGCCGGCGCGTGGGCCCTGGCTGGAGAAGTCGGCGAGGTGGTCGGTGGCGTCGACCGCGCCAACGGTGAGCGCGGAGTTGGCGGCACCCGGGCTGCCGATGGTGGCCGGGCCGCTGTTGCCGGCGGCGATCACGAAGAGGGCGCCGGTCTCGGCGCTGAGTCGCTCGACCGCCTGGCTCATCGGGTCGCTGCCGTCGGTGGCCTCGCCGCCCAGGCTCATGCTGACCACCCGGGCCTTCTGCTCCCGGGCCGCCCACTCCATGCCGGCGATGATCCAGGAGTCCTGGCCGCTGCCCTCGCTGTTGAGCACCTTGCCGATGTGCAGTCGGGCACCGGGGGCGACGCCCCGCTCGGCACCACCGGACGCGGCGCCGGTGCCGGCGATCGTCGAGGCGACGTGCGTGCCGTGGCCCTTGTAGTCGAGGATGTCAGGCTCCTCGGGCACGAAGCTGCTGGACTCGGCGATCTGGCCGACCAGGTCCGGGTGTTCGGCGTCCGCCCCGGAGTCGAGGACCGCGACGTCGACCCCGGCGGCGGTGTTGCCCTCGGCCCACAGCTTCGGCGCGCCGATCTGCGCTGTGGACTCGGCCAGGTCGGCGTGCACCCGGCCGTCCAACCAGACCTTCGCGATGCCGTTGGCCAGGGTTGGCGCGTCGCCGGTACGTCGGGTCGAGCCGGCGGTGAGCGCGGTCCAGAACCGGTCGGCGGTGGCGCGCTGGCGGGTCAGCGCCGCGCCCTGCACGCTGTCCAACGGTCGGACCAGTTCGGCGCCGTCCAGGGCGGGCCGGGTGCGGTTGCGGGCCGCCGCGTCGGTCATCGTGACGATCAGCGGAAGCGCGTCGGTGTGCGCGTCGTCGTAGCCGTCGGCGATCAGGTCGGTGACGTTGAACAGTTGCCGGTCCAGCACGCCGCTGGTGACATAGGACAGCGCCGCGTCCGGGTAGACGTAGGTGTCGCCGTCGCGCACGGTGCGGTGGAAGCTCGGGGTGCTGCCGTCCGGCCGGCGTACGGTCGAGACCGTGCTGCCGTCCGCCGCGGTGGTGACCGTGACCGTGTCACCGGTGATCAGGGTGACGGTGGACGCGCGCCCGGCGGCGGCCGGGGGTTGGCCCGCCGGGCGGTCGGGTTCGTTCGGCGGGGCGGCGGCCGCTCCCGCGCCGGGTGGGGTGAACCCGGCCGCAAGGGTGAGGGCGGCGCCGAGGGCGATCAGCCCGGATCGGCGGCGCCGGTGAGACAGAGCCACGGTGACCTCTTTGTGTCGAGAAGTGGTACGCACCACAGCATCGACGTAACATCCGCCCCGACCACGCACCGCACCCCGACGCATTTCCGCCATGGCGCAAACCCGCCACCGCCGACTCAGGTCACGGGCGCGCGCCGAAAGACGTCAGCTCGGCGAGCCGGTCGAGTTGGGTGGGGTCGGAGAGGGCGGAACCGACGGCCACCACGCGTACACCAGCTTGCAGGAACGCCCCCGCGTTGCTGGCGTCGAGGCCACCGGTGGCGACGAAGCGCAACTGTGGCAGCGGACCGGCCACGGCCTTGAACCAGGCCGGCCCGAGGGAGATCGCGGGGAACGCCTTGAGCCAGGTGAGGCCGTGCCGCAGTGCCTGCTGGGCCTCGGTGGGGGTGGCCACGCCGGGCAGGTGCGGCAGGCCACGCGCGGCGGCGGCGTCGGCGACCGCGAGGTCCAGGCCGGGCGCGACGGTGAAGCGGGCGCCCGCGTCGGCCGCCGCGGCGACCTGTTCGATGTCGAGCACGGTGCCGGCACCGACGATCCGGTCGCGTTCGGCGCCCGCCTCGACGGCGGCCCGCAGCGCCGGCACCGCGTCGGCGGTGGCCACCGGAACCTCCACCACGTCGATGCCGAGGTCCCAGGCCCGTTCGGCGAGCCGAACGGTCTCGGCGACCGGCAGGCCGCGCAGGATCGCCATCACCCGGGCGCCGCCGAAGATGTGGTCGAAGTCCGGTGTGGTCATGGTGCACTCCATCCGAGGTCGCTGTGAAACTGTTGCTGCTGGCCGGGTCGCTACCCGGCGGCCCGACTCAGGTCGTCGCCCCAAGGTCGGTCAAATCGAGCGGCGACCACACGTCGGCGGGAGCGTCGATCAGCTTCTCGAACCAGGCCCACGGAGGAACCGGGGCGTTGTCGCCGATGCTGGTCAACGCCTGCGCCGCGACCAGGTGACCGAGGCGCAACCGCCGCACGGGGTCGACGCCGCGCAGCAGCCCGGCCAGGTAGCCGGCGGCGAAGGCGTCTCCGGCGCCGACCGGCTCCACCACCGTCACCCGGGGCGCGGGCACGAAGACCGGTTCGGCGTCACGGACCAGTGCGGTGGCGCCCACCGCGCCGTCCTTGACCACCACCGTCTCCGGAGCGGGCAGCAGCTCGCGGACGGCCGTCGGGTCGGTGACGCCCCAGAGAGTCTCCGCCTCGTCCTGCCCGACGAAGACGAGGTCGCAGCGGTTGGCGAGGTCGCGCAGCACCGGAGCGGCCTGCTCGGCGGGCCACAGCCGGGCCCGGTGGTTGACGTCGAAGCTGACCAGCGCCGCCGGCAGCGGTCGGTCGGTCACCGCGTGCTCGACCAGCGCCCGGCAGGAGGCGGAGAGCGCCGGGGTGATTCCGGACAGGTGCAGCACCCGGGCACCGGCCAGCGCCGGGTCGGCCAGCGTGGCGGGGTCCATCCGGCTGGCCGCCGACCCGGCCCGGTAGTAGTGCACGGCGGTCCCCTCCGGGCCCGGGTCCTTGACGTACAGGCCGGTGGGGGCGGCCGGGTCGACGCACACCTGGTCGACGCGGACGCCGGAGGCGGCGACGTGCCGGACGACGGCGCGGCCGAACGGGTCGTCGCCGACCCGGCTCACCCAGGTCGTCAGGTGCCCCAGGCGGGCCAGGTAACCGGCCACGTTGGACTCGGCGCCACCGACCGAGACGGCGACCTGCTCGGCGCGCTCCAACGGTTCACCCGGCGCGGGGCAGAGCACCACCATCGTCTCCCCCACCGCGGCCACCTCGACCGACGCGGAGCCGGCCGGGACACTCGCCTGGTCGGGTCGGGGGTTGGTCGGCATCGGGCACACGTCCTCGCGGCAGGGGTGCTGGGCGTCGCCGAGCCTAGGTGTCCCGCGCGGGACGGGCAAGCCGGTGTCCCACGGTCAGGGCAGCGTCAGCCCGTACGCGGCCAGCACCTCCCCGATCGGCTGGTAGTAGGTGGTGCCGCCGGCCGTGCAGTTGCCGGTGCCGCCGGAGAGGATGCCGAGGATGGTGCCGGTGGAGGCCACGTAGAGCGGTCCGCCACTGTCCCCCGGCTCGGCGCAGATGTTGGTACGGATCAGCCCGTAGATCACGCCGGTGGCGTAGTTGACGGTCTGGTTGAGACCGGTGACGGTGCCGCAGCGCACCCCGGTGGTGCTGCCGCTGCGGCACACCGCCTGACCGATGTAGGCGTTGCCGGGGCCGTTGATGGTCAGCAGGCCGGGGTAGGTGTAGACCGCGCTCGGGTGGGCGATCCGCCCGGTGTAGCGGATCAGCCCGTAGTCGTTGGTGGGGTAGCTGGTGGCGGTACGGGTGCCGAGCACTGTGCTCTGGGTGCTGTCGGCGTACCAGGTGGCGGCGGTGGCGGTGCAGTGCCCGGCGGTGATCACGTAGTAGGTGCTGCCGCTGCGTGCGTTCGCGCCGAGCGAGCAGCGCCCGCCGCCGCCGTAGATGCCCTGCCCGCCGGCGATCAGCGGGCGCAGCGTTCCGGGTTCGCGGCGCAGCAGCACGCCGGCCCGGTCGGCCACCGCCCGCAGCGCGCTCAGTTCGCCGGGGGTCACGGTGTCGTCGACGGTGAGGGTCATCCGCCCGGTGGTGGGGTCGAGACCCCAGGCGGTGCCCGCGGTGCGTACCCCGGTCAGCAGGGCCACCGGGTCGGCGGCGGTCGCGGCGGCCCGGTCGGGGACGGCGGCCCGCGCCGCGCCGGGCGCGACGAGCAGCAGGATGGTCAGGACGAGAGCGACCAGCGGAGAGCGGCGCATCCGAACCTCCGAAGAGATCGAGATTGATGGATGCACTGAAGCATCCCGCGGCGTCCGACGCCGTGGCAACCTCCGGCCGGCGGGAATCACCGATCCGGGGACGGGCCGCGCCGGCACCGCCCATAATCCTCGGAGACACGGCGGGAGGCCGGGCATGACCACCGGAGGCGGCGCGGCGCTGGTACGCCGTCTGGACGGGTCGACCCGGGCGACGCTGCTGGAGTTGCTCTTCGACGTGGTCTTCGTGGCCGCGCTGGCGCAGACCTCGACACTCCTCGCCGACCAGGAATCCTGGACGCGCATCCCGACGGTACTACTGATGCTGACGGCGATCTGGTGGACGTGGTCGGTCACCTCCACCACGACGGAGTTCTACGACCCGCAGCAGCGTCCCATCCAGGTCATCCTGATGGTCGCCATGGTCGGCTCGGTGGGGATGGCCGCATCGCTGCCCATGGTCACCAGAGCGCAGGCCACGGTCTTCGCGCTCGCCTACGTCGGCACCCACGTGGTGCGCGGCATCATCCTGGTCAGCACGTTGTACCGGCAGCAGCACCGCTCGGCCATAGCACGAGCCACCCGGTTCCTGTTCTGGTTTCTGGTGTCCGGCGTCCTCTGGATCGTCGGGGTGCTGGCCGACACCGCCCGGTGGTGGATCTGGGCCACCGCGATCGCCATCGACCTGCTCTCCGCGGCGGCGCGCTATCCCACACCGTGGCTCGGCCGGGTTCCTCTCGACCAGTTCGACCGGACCACCGCGCACCTGGGCGAGCGGTACCAGCAGTTCGTCATCCTGGCCCTCGGCGACATCATCCTGGTGCCCACCCTGGAGCTCGGCCGCAGCGAATTCGACCGACTCAGAATCGCCGCCCTGCTCTGCGCGTTCGCCATCATGCTGCTGCTCTGGCAGATCTACGTCTACCAGGCCGGCGAGTTGCTCGAGACCGCGGCCGCGTCAGCGACCGGCCGGTCCACCCGGATTGCTCCCTACACCCATCTGGTGCTGCTGGTCGGCGTGCTCGTCACGGCGGCCTCCTTCGACCTCGTCGTCGACCGACCGAGCGGGACGACACCGGTGCGGTGGCTGACGCTGATCATCGGCGGACCGCTGGTGTTCGTGCTCGGCCGGGCCCTGTTCGCCTATCTGCTGTCCGGCCGCGTGCCGTGGGGGCGAGTGGCGTCGCAACTGCTACCCCTCCTGTTACTGCCCTGGGCCGGCGGCTGGCCACCCGTGCTGGTCACCGCGATCGTGGCCCTCGCGCTGGCCATGCACGTCCTGTTCCCCAGGGGCGGCCGGGAAACCAGGCGAGGGCTCGGACCGCGACGGCCGGCCGGATGACCCTCGACGGTCAAGCGAGGTGTCGAGCGGCCCAGTCGGCGAGGTCCCGGGCGCAGGCGTCGACCGACTCCTGCCAGGTCCGGGCCGCGCCGTCGCCCGCCTCGTCGCTGACCTGCTTGACCAGCCGGCACGGCACACCGGCCTGCGCGGCGGCCCAGGCCACCGCGTACCCCTCCATGTCGACCAGGTCGGCGCGCTGCGCCAACCGGTCCCGCTGCGCGTCGTCGGCCACGAAGGTGTCACCGGTGGCCAGCACCGCGCCCTCGGCGGCCAGCGACAGCGGCGCGCCGTACGTCTCGCCGGTGAGGGTGCGCAGCAGGTCGGTGTCCAGGTCGTGCTGGAGCACGGTGGCGACCTCGTGGATGCCGGCCAATCCGGGCCGCAGCGCCCCGGCCGTGCCCAGGTTGAGCAGCAGGGCGGGGCGCGGCCCGGCGGCCAGCACCGCGGCCACCGCGCTGGCGGCGTTCACCTTGCCCATGCCGGTGAGCAGGACCGGTAGCTCGGGCGGCAGGTAGCGGGCCTCCTCCCCGACGGCGAGCACCACCAACGGACGATCGGCGCGGACCGTACCTCGAAGATTCACCGGAGCATCGTACGAGCCGGCCCGAGGGCCGTTGACGTCAGTCGCCGGTTGACGTCAGTCGTCGGTGAAGCGGTACAGCACGAAGTCCTTCTCCGCGCCGCAGGCGATCACCCGGGTGTTCCACGAGCAGGACGAGCTGCGCACGGCCTTCAGCTCACCCAACTCGTCGGGCTCGCCCGACTCGGCCCACACTCCGGCCAGCACCCGGTTGTCGACGACCACGCTGGGCGCCTTGGCGAAGACCAGCAGGTTGCCCTCGTCGAGGCGGACCGCCACCCCGCCCCGGTCCCGCAGCACCGGCGTGCCGGCGGCGTCGAAGACGGTGACGGTCGGCTCCGGGGACTCCCGCTGGGCAAGCAGTTGCTCACCCAACGGGACCAGGCCGGTCACGCCCGGCGCCGACCATGTGATCGCGCTCTCGCCCTCGGTGACCGCCACCACCTCGGTGCGCGAAACGTCACTGTTCGGCACCTGCAACAGGCAAGCCCGCCGCTCACCGCAGGCGACCAGTTCCTTCGGGCGGTACTGGTCGTTGCCGGACCGGTGCAGCACCACCGGCTCGGCGTCGGAACCCAGGTCGTACGCGAGCAGCTGGTAACCACCCTCGTTGGCGGCCACGTACAGGCGGTCCTCGTGGGCGACCACCAGGTCGTCGAGGTCGGCGACGCTGCCCCACTGGCGTAGCACCGCGCCGGATGCCATGTCGAGCAGCCGCACCGACCGGTCCGCACCCACCTGGACGAGTCGCCGCCCCTTGCTCGGCCACGGGTTGCGGGGCGTGCCGTCGAGGAAGGCCGGCCCGCCCGCCGCCGCGTCGGTGCCGACCGGCCGGACCACGGTACGGCCACCGGCGTACTGGTCGCGGGGGTTGGGTTCGGTCCACTTCACCGAGCCGTTGGTCAGGCGCAGGCCGACCAGTTCGTCTGCGGCCCGGTCCACCAGCACCGCCGTGTCGTCGGCGAAGTAGACGTCGTCATTACCACGGAGAACGCGCTGCCAGCGCTGCTCGCCGGTACGACCGTCGAGGACTGCCAACGGTCGGGGGGTGCTGTCGCCGGGCGCGTCGGCGAGGACCGCGACCGCCCCGGGAACGGCGATGATCGCCTCCCAGTCGTCGGCCCGCACGTCGGTCTGTTCGCGCCACACCTCGCGGCGGTTGCCCGTGTCGACGGCCACCACCTCCAGCCGGTCGTCCGGCAGCGGAAACGCGAGGTAGGCCCGGTCGTCGAGCACCGCCGTCCACATGTTGGCCGAACGTTCGGCGCCGGCCGGCACCCGGGTCAGCTCGCGCAGCGATGTGAACTCCAGGTCCGGGTAGCGGTCCCGGGTGAGGTAGAGCGTCGCCGCGGTGGCCACCCCGGCCAGGGCCAGCACCGCGCCGAGCACGACCCAGCGCCCCCGCCACCAGCGGGTCCCGCCGCCCGGCGGGGTCGGGGTGGCGCCGGCCAGGCCCGGCCCGGGCGGCGGGCCCGCCGGCGGGGTGGATCCCGGCCAGGGCTGCGACGGTACGACCGGTGCGAGGGCTCCGGCCGGGCCGGGCGGGCTCACCGGAGCGGGCGCGGGTGGTGCGAGTGCCGCACCCGCGTACGCCGGGGTGGGCGTCGGCTTCCGCAGCGGCAGGTCGGTCAGTGCGCCCTCGGCCACCGGCAACTCGGGCTGGTCCAGCACCGTCGGTGCGATCCCCAGCTCGGCGTGGAGCATGCGGGCCACCAGCGGGATCCGTGACGACCCGCCCACCAGGAACAGCCCGGCGAGCTGATCGGGGCGGAGGCCGGCGGCGGCGATCACCTCCCGGGCCCGCTGCACCGCCCGTTGCAGCAGCGGCGTCGCCACCCGCTCGACGTCCGCCCGGGTCAGATGGATCGTCTCGGCCACTCCCGGCACCGCGACCGGCGCGACAGCAGCCCGGGACAGGGTCTCCTTCGCACCTCGCACCTCGTCCCAGAGCCGGATCTGGTCGCGACGCTGCGCCGGATCCGCCGGTCGGGTGAGCCGGGCCCACTGCGCGGCGTGCCGCTCACCGACCAGCTCGCCGACCCGCCGCACCAGCGCGGCGTCGAGGTCCAGGCCGCCCAGGTCGGGCAGGCCACCGTCGGCGACCACGCTGAAGCCGGAGTCACCCCAGGGGTCCGCGCCCTCGTTGCGCAGCACCGCCACGTCGAGCGTCCCGCCGCCGAAGTCGAACACCGCGATCGCGTCGCCGACCGGCACCGGGCGGTGCAGCACCTGCGTGTAGTAGCGGGCGGCGGCCACCGGCTCCCGCAGCAGTCGGGTGCCCGGCGGCGTCGGCCCGGCGAGGGTGTGCTCGGCCGCCTGCGGCCAGCCCGCCCGCAGCAGCGCGTCGGCGAGGACCTGCCGTCGCGTCGCGTCCCAGGCGGCCGGGCAGGTGACCACGGCCGGGGGGAGGAAACCCACAGCTCCCACCGCGGCCCGCGCGACCGCCGCCAGCACCGCGGCGAGCAGGTCGGCCGGCGGGTACGCGTGCTCGCCGAGCCGCACTGTCGGCTCGTCCACCCGACGCTTCGGGTTCGCCTCGAACCGGGCCGGGTCGGCCTGCGCCAGCCGGCGGGCGTCCCATCCGCTGTGCAGGGTGCCGTCCGGGTCGGCGTAGACGGCGGACGGACTGAGCGGTTGACCGTCCATCAGCAACGGACGGGTCCGCCCGTCCGGCCAGCGCAGCACCGCCACCGTGTTGGAGGTACCGAGGTCGATGCCGAGAGCGAAACCCTCGTGCTGGCCTGCCATTGCCCGATACCTCCGCCGCGACGAGGGGAACTCGACCCCGCATCGTACGCAGGCCCCGCCGCACTGCTGATCACTCGGTCAGTCACACTCGCAGCCGTCAAGACGATTGGCGTCCGCGGGAGAGCGGGGATCGGCGCGACAGCCCGAACGGCTCAGCGCAGCGGTCGACCTACCGACCGCCGGAGCACGTCGCGGCGCTCGGGCGGCGGCGTCACGTCACAGCTGAACGTTGTCGGCGAGCACGGTGCCGGTCGCGCCGTTGCTGATGCCGCCGGCACCCAGCGAGCGCCATCGTGTGCCGGTGACCGTCATACCCACCCCGCTGGTGATCGCGACCGCATGCTTCGCATTGCCGTAGGCGACGTTGTCGCGGGCGGTGACCCGGTTCGAGCCGACGATGTCGATGGCGCTGTAGGTGTTGGGCGTCTGGTAACCGGCGTCGGAAACCGTGTTGTGCGCGACCTCGGTGATGTCGACGCCGCTCAGGTGGATGCCCTGCTGGAGCGGTCGGTAGATCCGGTTGCCCAGCACGCGCACCAACTCGGCGTTGACCACCTTCACTCCGTAGCTGCCGGCACCCGCTACGTGGATGTCGTTGTCGGACACTGTGATCCCGGTGACCTGGGAGAGGTTGTTCCGGGCGATCTGGACGCCGCCGTCGGTGGGCTCGGTGATGGTGTTACCGACGATGGTGACCCCGATGACCAGGGCCGGGGTCACCGTCTCCTGGCTGAGGACTCGCACCCCGCGCTGGGGCCGGTTGAAGGTATTGCCGTTGACGACAATGTTGGAGCTGGACGGGTCGCCGACGAAGACGCCGTCCTTGCCACCCTTGGTGCTGTTGCCGGCGATGGTGATCGTGTTACAACCCCAGCAGTCGATGCTGTTGTCGTCGAAGCCGACGACCGTGTTGTCGGCAATCTTGCCGTTGCGGCCGTGGCGGTTCGAGATGCCCTGCGAAATCGCAACGGGGGGACTGACCGCGGTGATGACGTTGGACTGACAGGTATAGAAGTTGATGCCAACCGCAGCCGAATCGCCGCGGAAGATGATGCCCCAGTTGCAATTGAGGACTCGGTTGTCGGTGACAGCGCAGAAGTCGGCATCGGCGACGTAGATCGAGCTGCGATAGTTGTTGTCGGCCACCGTGGAGCCGTGCCCGCAGTGGTCGAAGAAGCAGCCGGTGACTGTGACATGGTGCGCACCGGAAGAGACGGACACGCCTGAGGCGCCGATGTTCGTAAACCGACAGTTGACAATGGAGCTGTACTGAGCGTCACCCTCGACGATCACACCGACGCCACCCGGCTGGCTTGTTCCGTCGAAGTTGAGGCCGTCGAGCGAGTGGCGCGCCCTGCCCAGACGCATCAGGTTGACTGCCGCACCCGCCTTGATGGTGGCACCGTGACCTCGCAATATCTGCGGCACGCTCCGGTAGACCGTGAGCGTGTTCGTGATCAGGTAGACGTTGTCCGGCCCGCCGAAGTCCACGGCCCGGCCCTGCGACAGGCACCGCTGCACCGCCGCGGTGTCGTCCGTGACACCGTCACCAACCGCGCCATAGTCCTTCGGCGACACCACCGACGTGTCGGAACCCGCCGCCATCGCCGGCTCAGCGGCGGTCAGCGCCGCAGCTCCCGCGAGCACCGGCGTGCCGTAGAGCAGAGCGCGGCGGCTAAGGCTGTTCTTCGTCATGTCGAGCGATCCCCGTAGATTGGCTTCGCAACGCTGGGAGCCTACGCGGGGTAGGTCCGACGCGGTGCCCCTCGGAATGGGGCGGCAGTCACCACCGTCGCGCCCGCCGACCGCAGCTTAGGCCATCGAACAACCGGGGTGACGCCACCTGGTCAGTGGACGGACCGGACGGCGACGATCTGACCTCCGCTGGTCTCCCCGGTCGGACGGAATCCGAGGGTGAGATAGAACCCCTCCGGGCCGTCCTCCCCCGATTCCCAGGTCGTGTAGATCTGGTCGTGCCCTCGGCTGCGGGCCTCCGCACGGACGGCGTCCACCGCGAAGCGGCCGTACCCCCGGCCCTGGTGCTCGGCGGCGATGTTCAGCCGCCACAGGCCCGAGCGCCTGTCGTCCGGTCGATCCCACTCGATGTCGAAGAAGCCCATCAGGAAGCCGACGATCTCACCACCCTCCACGATCAGACGTGGCCAGGCGATTTCGGGCTGCGCGTACGCCTCGGCAAGGGACCAGGCGACCGGGGACGAATACTTCTCCTGGTCGGGTCGCACCTGCAACCGGCACGCGGCTTCCACGTTATGTTCAGTGATCTTCACCAGTCCGGGCACGCCCGCCACCCTATCGAGCGGAGTCCCCCCCCAGCAGGCCGTCGAGCGGCCCGCACCGACCGCACCGGAACCAGGTGTCAGGACGTTGACCAGCGCGACGCAGTCCTGGTCCGCCCTTAGACCGGCTGCGCCGCGCGCATCAGCCGGAGCTGGCCGATCTCCGCGACGTTCTTCATCAGCTCGGAGTTGACCCAACCGATCGTGTGCGTGACGGTGTGGTGGGTCCCGTCCGGCCAGGGGAACGTCGCGATACGGTCGAGGTCACCCTCGCTGAGCTGGTCGAGCAGACCCAGCCACTCGGAGCGCAGGCCACGCAGCCAGGCGACACTCGGCTCGCCCGCGCCCGGCCAGGCGACCGCCGTGCGGTCCCGAGCGGGCACCCCCCGGAGATGGTCCATCGTCACCGTCCACCACCAGCCGACGTGCCAGGTGAGCCAGCCGATCGTCGGCACCGGGACCGGGTCGGGTTCGGTGTCGGCCCAGTCCGGGGTCCAGGTGCCGTCCATGCCCTGCCGCACCGACCAGCAGTGGGCGGCCGGCTCCCAGAGGAAGTCCGCACCATCGAGTCGCTCGAGGTGGTACTCGAACAGCGACCAGGTCAGGTCGAACTGCCAGCGCAGAAGGGCCAGCGGCGGAACGGACATCAGGGGATTCTGCCCGGGCGCCGGCACCGCCGTCGACAGAATATTCACCCGACGGCTCGCGACGGAGCCCGGCGGCTCGGTGCGCAGGCCCCCATCAGTCGGCGGGGCAGCGGGCGGAGAGGGCGTAGCGGAGCAGGACCACGTCGCCGATCTGGCGGGCCTCGGCCAGGCGGGCGCGGCGACCCGGGTGCCAGGGGAAGCGACCCTCGCCGACGAACCGGGGCGCCCGGCCGTCACCGACGAAGAACGGGGCGACGACCAGGTGCAGTTCGTCGGCGAGACCGGCGGCGAGGAACTGGGCGTGCACCGTCCCGCCGCCCTCCACCATCAACCGCCGTACGCCCCGCGCGGCCAGGTCGGTCAGCAACCACCCCGGGTCGACGGGCTCACCCGCGTCGATGACGGTGGCCAGTCGGCCGAGGCGTTCCTGGGTCTTCTCCAGCGCCCCCGTGGCGCAGTAGACGAGCCGGGCCGGATCGCCGGCGGTGAAGAAGCGGGCGGCCGGGTCGAGATCGCCCTGGGCGGTCAGGGTGACCTTGGTGGGCGACGCGGGCCGACCGGCCGTCACCCGCTCGGCCCGGCGATTCGGGGAGCGCACCAGCAGCCGAGGGTCGTCACGTCGGACGGTGCCGGCGCCGACCAGGATGGCATCGCAGCTGGCCCGGACCGCGTCGACGCGGTCCAGGTCCTCGTCGTTGGAGAGCAGTAAACGCTGCGAGGAGGCGTCGTCGATGTACCCGTCGATGGAGGCGGCGCAACTCAGCAGCACGTACGGTCGCGTCGGCTCCGGCCGCCGACTCATCGGGGCCGCTCACTGGTACGACCCGCGAGCGCATCCATCGCCTCGACCTCCGCCGCCTTGGCCGCCTTTGCCGCCAGGTAGTCCGCGTTGGCCGGCGACAGAAAGACGCTGGTGAGCACCCGTTCGGCAACGTCCACACCCAGCCGGGTCAACTGGTCGGCCTTGTCCGGGTTGCTGCTCAGCAGGCGGACCCGGGGCACGCCCAACGTGGCCAGCATCTGCGCGGCGGCCGTGTAGTCCCGCTCGTCCTCACCCCGGCCCAGCGCGACATTGGCCTGGTAGGTGTCCAACCCGGCGTCCTGCAACGCGTACGCGTCCAGTTTGGCGTACAGGCCGATGCCACGGCCCTCCTGTCGAAGGTAGAGCAGAAAACCTCCGGTCTCGGCGATCCTCTGCACCGCCTCGCGCAGTTGCGGGCCACAGTCGCAGCGTTGGCTGCCGAACACGTCGCCGGTCAGGCACTCGCTGTGCGGACGGACCAGCGGGGCCTCTCCCCCGGCCGCGAGCCGGCCCAGGGAGCCGGCCCAGTCGCCGAGACCGAGGGCAAGGTGCTCCCGACCGTCCACCAGGCCCTTGAACGTGAACACCCGGACGGTCGTGGCGTAGCCATCCGGAAACGCCAGCGGCACCGTGACCTGCGTGCGGATCGTGGCAACCGGCAATGCTTCGGGCATGGGACTCCTTCGTCCGGCGCCGCCGCCGTCCGGCGACGCGTACCGTCTCACAACCGACTTCAACAGCCGCCGCCGGAGACGGCTTCCCGGGCGGCGACCGGAATTCGCCGCCGACGGGCCAGCAGCACGGCGGCGCCGGGAAGGCTGGCCACCAGCACCAGTGCACCGTAGACGGTGGCGGTGGCGACACCCTCGGCCGCGC
Organism: Micromonospora inaquosa; assembly: GCF_003857055.1. Taxonomy (GTDB): domain Bacteria; phylum Actinomycetota; class Actinomycetes; order Mycobacteriales; family Micromonosporaceae; genus Micromonospora; species Micromonospora inaquosa. Next base: position 25,572 of record NZ_QGSZ01000325.1, read on the forward strand.
TGAGGCCGGCCGCGCCGAACACCCACGCCGCCACCCCCTCCCGCGGCCCGAAGCCGGCCACGTTCAACGGTAGTCCCATGGCGAGCAGGGCGAGCAGCGTCAACGGCAGCAGTCGGGACAGCGGGGCGTCCGATCCGGCGGTACGCGCCGCCACCAGGAAGGTGGCCAGGTGGCCGGCGACCATCACGGCCGAGGCGACCAGCACACCGAACCAGGTGCGCCGTGCCAACAGTCCCGACCGCACGTCCGCCACGGCGGTACGCAGCGCCGCCGCCCAGCGGGACCCGCCGCCGTTCGGAAGCACCCGGGCCACCAGCACGGCGACCAGCCCACCGGCGACGAGCAGCGCGGCGACGACCGGCAGGTACCGCCGCACCGGGGACGGGAAGGCCGCGAGCACCACCAGCGCGACTCCGACCAGGACCACCTGCCCGGCGGTCCGCTCCCAGACCACCGCGCGGATGCCCCGGCTGACGTCACCGGCGTCGCGGCCGTGGCGGACCGCCCGGTGCACGTCGCCGATCACCCCGCCGGGCAGGGTGGCGTTGAGGAAGACAGCCCGGTAGCAGTGCGCCACCGCGGTCGCCAGTGGCAGGCGGACGCCGAGGCCGCCGGCGACCAGGCTCCACCGCCACGCCGCGCAGACCGTGGTGAGCACCCCGATGACCAGCGCCGCTGCCAACGCCGGCGCGTCGATCAGTCGTACTCCGGCGAGGAACGGGCCACTGCCCACCTGCCACAGCAGGACGGCGAGCAGACCCACCCCGCCGACCACTCGTGCCCAGGCCCAGAACATCGGCGCCGGCCCTCCCCTTGAAGATCGTCCACTTGCCCTAGTGCACGTACCCAGGGCGTGAACGGTTCATCCACCGGCGAGGAGGTCGGTGTGGTCGACCAGCACGGTGAGTCGACCGGCCGCCGCGTCGGCCAGCCGACGTCGGGCGTACGCCTGGGCGGGGCCGGCCAGGTCGGTGCGCTGCTCGCAGGCCGCCCGGAGCCAGCCCCGGAACCACTCGGCGGCCAGGTCGGCCTGCTCCGGGCCGAGACGCCACGGGCTGGGTCGTTCCCGCACGTCGACGCCGCGCCGGGCGAACGCGGCGGCGGTGGCGGCGCCGGCATCCGGGCCGAGCAGCCGCCGGCCCTCGACGGTACGCCGCTGGTGGTCGTTGAACGCCGCTCCGACCGCCTCGTCGAGCGGGTCGGCCGGGGTGAACCTGACCTTTCCGGTCACCGAGATGGCGAACAGGGCGGGCCGGCCGGCGCACGCCGCCACCACCCGTTCGACCTCCTCCGCGGTGAGCATGTCCAGCAGCGCGGACGCGGTGACCAGGGAGGCGTCGGCGAGGTCGGCGGCGGTCAGCCGGGTGAGGTCACCGCAGCGGGTCTGGACGGTGACCGGGGCACCGTCGGCGGCTCGCACCCCGGTCATGCCCTCAGCGGCACGGGCCAGCAGGTCCGCGTCCCGGTCGTGCAGCACCCAGTGCTGCGGTCCGGGCAGCCGGGCGGCCAGCCAACGACTCATCGAGCCGGTGCCGCTGCCCAGGTCGTGGATCACCGTTGGATGCTCGCCGGTCAACCGGACGCGCACCGCCTCCAACAGGTCCTCGGCGCGTGCCGCCGCGTCGGCCGGCTCGCGCAGCATCAGCCAGTCGGCGAACGGCAGGGTCTCCTCGACGGTCATCCCGCCACCTCCTTCAGCACTGCGGCCAGCAGCGCGGTGGTCACCGGCCAGTCGGTCAGGGTGTCGCGCCGGGCGAGGGCCGCACGCCGCAGCCGATCCCGCAGCTCGTCGTCGCCCAACCACCAGCTCAACGCGCCGGCCAGCGCGGCCGGGTCGTCCGGCGGGACCAGCAGCCCCGGAACGTCACCGTCGGGGGTACGGCCCAGCGCCTCCGGTAGTCCGCCCACCTGGGTGCCCAGCACCGGTAGGCCCCGGGCCAGTGCCTCGGTGACGACCATGCCGTACGTCTCGCCTCGCGACGGCAGCACGAGCAGGTCGGCGCTGGCGTACGCGGCGTCGAGCGCCGCACCGGTCAGCGGGCCGGCCAGTCGGACCCGGTCGGCGAGCCCCGCGCTGGCGAGCCGGTCGCGCAGCCGGCGCACCAGCGCGGGCTCCCGGGTCAGCGTGCCGGCACAGACCAGCGTCCAGGGCCCCTCGGCCACCACGGACAGGGCGTCGACCAGCACGTCGTGGCCCTTGTGGTGGGTGACCGCGGCCACGCAGAGCAACCGGCCGCCGGTGGCCGAACCGGGGGGCGCCGGCGGCGCGGGCGTCACGCCCGGCGGCGCGACCCGGACCCGGTCGGCCGGCAGCGAATGGCGGGCCAGCAGGCGGCGGCGGGTCCAAACGCTAGTGGTGACGACGGCCCGCGCGGCGGCGAGCGCTCGCCCCTCGGCCTCGTCGTTGAGCGGCATGTGCACGAGGACGACCAGGCGCAGCCGGCGGGCCTGCGGGGCGAGCAGGTCCGGCACGGCCGAGGCGACCAGACCGTCGAGCAGCACCACGGCGTCGTCGGGCGCGGCGGCCAGCAGCGTTGCCAACTCCGCCCGTTCGGCCCGGCCGGGATGCGGCCACGCCCCGGGCACCGTGTGTTCGCGCACCACCCAGCCGGCCTCGCCGAGCCCCGCGCAGATCCGCCGGTCGTAGGTGTTGCCGCCGCTGGGCGTGGCCGGGTCGTCGATGTCACCGGGCAGGACGACGTGCACCGCCCGGCCCGCATCGGTCACAGCGACCGCTCGTAGCTCGCCCAGGCGATGTGCGACTCGTGCAGGGTGATCGTGATGCCGGTCAGGTCGCGCGCTCCCGGGCCCAGCTCACCGGCGTGCACCCGGTCGACCAGTCGGTCCGCGACAGTACGGGCCAGCACCTCCGTGGTGGTGTTCACCCCGGCGAAGGCCGGCTCGTCGTCGAGGTTGCGGTAGGTCAGCTCGCTCAGCACGGCCCGCAACTGCTCGGTGGCCAGGCCGATGTCCACCACGATCCCGTCGGCGTCCAGGTCGGGCCGACGGAACGTCGCGTCCACCACGAACGTCGCGCCGTGCAGGCGTTGGGCGGGCCCGAACACCTCGCCCCGGAAACTGTGGGCAATCATCATGTGGTCCCGAACGGTCACGCTGAACACGGTCACTCCCCGTCGTCGTAGGTGATGAGGTGGCAGAGGGCGGGCAGGTCACCCGAGCTGAGTCGGGCGAGCACGTCGGGCAGCTCCGCGAACCGGGACGCGCCGGTGATCAACGCGTCGAAGGCCGGGTCGTCGAGCAGGTCCAGGGCGAGCGCCAGGCGATCGGCGTAACTGCGCCGCCCCCGTCGGGCGGGTGCCACCATGCCGACCTGGCTGCTGCGCACGGTGAGTCGACCGGAGTGGAACGCACCGCCCAGCGACACCTGCACCGGGCGGTCGCCGTACCAGCTCAGCTCGATGACCGTGCCCTCGGGGGCGAGCAGGTCCAGCGACTGTTGCAGGCCGGCGGCGCTGGCGCTGGCGTGCACGACCAGGTCCCGGTCGCCGCGGGCGTCGGCCGGGTTGGCGAAGTCGACACCGAGCGCCCCGGCCACGCCGGCCCGACGCGCGTCGGTGTCGACCAACTCGACCTGTACGCCGGGGAACCGGGCGAGCAGCGCCGCGACGCAGCACCCCACCATGCCCGCGCCGATCACGGTGACCCGGTCGCCGACCAGCGGCGCGGCGTCCCACAGTGCGTTGACGGCGGTCTCCACCGTGCCGGCGAGCACCGCCCGGGCCGGAGGCACCCCGTCCGGCACGGGCACCACGGCGGTGGCGGGCACGACGTACGCGCTCTGGTGCGGGTGCAGACAGAAGACCGTCCGCCCGAGCAGCTCCGGTGGGCCCTGCTCGACCACGCCGACGCTGAGGTAGCCGTACTTCACCGGGCCGGGGAAGTCACCCTCCTGAAAGGGCGCGCGCATCGCGGCGTGCTGGTCGGCGGGCACCTGGCCGGCGAAGACCAGCGTCTCGGTGCCCCGGCTGACCCCGGAGTAACTGGCCCGGACCAGCACCTCGTCGGGGCCGGGGGCGGTCAGCGACACCGGCCGGATCTCGGCCGCGCCGGGTTCACGCACCCAGCAGGCGTACGCCTCGCGGATCACCGTCGCGCACCTCACGTCTGCTCCGGGCCGAACCGATCGGCCATGTCGGGGTCCCCCGATCGGGGTTGTCGATCATAAACACGGAGGTACGGCGCGCACGGTTCGAAGCTCGCCCGACACAACCACGTCATCGGCGATCACCGGCTCACCCTGGTGAGGCGGCAGCACCCCGGGGTCGGGGGCGAGCACCTGGCTGAAGAACGCCAGAGTGTCGCGGATCAGCGGTTCCAGCGGCACCCCGCCGAAACAGTGGTCGGCCCCCCGCACCACCGACAACTCGACCTCGGCACCCGCCGCGGTCAACGCCGCGGCAAGCTCTTCGCTCTGCCCTACCGGCACGACCAGGTCCTGGTCGCCGTGGATCAGCAGCACGGGCGGGGCCTGCTCGGTGACGAAGCTGATCGGGCTGGCCGCCCGGCCCAGCTCTGGGTTCCCGGCCAACGGGGCACCGATCAGCAGGGACTCGGGCGAGTCTGCGGCGTCGTGGTCGATCGTCCCGGCCGGAAGGGCCTGCGCCTGAATGGTCAGCAGGTTCGACGGGGCATACCAGCAGACCGCGGCCCGCACGCGGGTGTCGTCCTGGTCCTCCCCCGTCAACGCGAGCATCGAGGCCAGATGCCCACCGGCCGACTCGCCCCACACAGCGATCCGCTCACGGTCCACGCCCACCGTGTCGCCGTGTCGGCGCAGCCAGCGCACGGCCGCCTTCACGTCGTCGAGTTGCGCCGGGAAGTGCGCCTCACCGCTGAGCCGGTACTGCGCGGAGGCGACCGCGAATCCGGCCCGGACGGCGGCGGTGAACGGATCCGCCTCCATGAGCCAGTCCGGCGGCTGCTTGGGCGAGCCGAACAGCCACGCGCCGCCGTGGATCCACACCAGGACCGGGACCGGATGGGGGGCGTCCACCGGCACCACGAGATCCAGTGTCAGCGGGCGGAAGCCCGGGACCTCGTTCACCACGATGTCGCGGTGCTCGACCCGGTCGGTCCAGTCGCGGGGTGCCGCATCGATCATCACGTCATCTTCGCACCACCGGCCCCGGGCGCGCCGAGTCACGACCTTGAATTGATCACTGCTGCTTGTCGGAGGTGGCGGGGCGGGCCCGGACGTGCAGCCGCTCCCCCTGCGGCCCGAAGAGACTGAGCGCTTCGGCGGTGCCGGGGCCGGGGTTGAAGAAGAGGTGCGGGACGCGGGTGTCGAACTCGGCCACCTCGCCCGGGGTCAGCGTCAGATCACGGTCGCCGAGCAGCAGGCGCAGGCGGCCGGAGAGCACGTAGAGCCACTCGTACCCCTCGTGGGCCTGCGGGATCCGGCCTCCGGCGGACGGGTCCGGCGGGAAGATCTGCTTGAACGCCTGCACACCGCCGGGCCGGCGGGTCAGCGGCAGGTACGTCACGCCGTGGATGATGATCGGTTTGGGGCGTACCCGGGGGTCTCCGGTGGCTGGGGCGTCGACCAGTTCGTCGAGCGCCACCTGGTAGGCCCGCGCCAGCGGGAGCAGCAGCTCCAGGGTCGGTCGACGGGTTCCGGACTCCAGCCGGGACAGGGTGCTCACCGAGATGCCGGTCAGGTCGGCGAGCTGGGTCAGCGTGGTGCCGCGTTGGTGACGTAGGGCACGCAGCCGGGGGCCGACGGCCGCCAGCGCGGCGCTGTCCTCGTTTGCCATAACGGCAAGGATAGTTGCCACCTTGCTGGCGGCGACGGATGGTGGGCGCAGCCGACAGAGCAAGCAAGAGGGAGACAAACCAATGGACGAGACATACGACGTGGTGGTGGTGGGCGGCGGCGCCGCCGGGCTCAGCGGCGCCCTGGCGCTGAGCCGCGCCCGCCGATCGGTCCTGGTGATCGACTCCGGTGAGCCGCGTAACGCGCCGGCCGACCGGATACACAACTACCTGGGCCGGGAGGGGACGCCGCCGGGCGAGCTGCTCGCGGTCGGCCGGGCCGAGGTGGCCGGGTACGGCGGGCAGTTCCGCACCGGACTGGTGCAGACCGCGACCCGGGACGACGACGGGTTCAAGCTGAGCCTCGACGGCGGCGAGTCGGTGCGGGCCCGGCGGCTGCTGGTGACCACCGGGCTCACCGACGAACTGCCCGACGTGCCCGGCCTGGCGCAGCGGTGGGGTCGCGACGTGCTGCACTGCCCGTACTGCCACGGCTGGGAGGTGCGCGACCGCCGGATCGGCGTCCTCGCGACCGGACCGCTGGCCGTGCACCAGGCCGAGATGTGGCGACAGTGGAGCCTCAGCGTGCTACTCCTGCTGCACGACGCCCCGGCGCCGGACGCGGAGACCGCCGAGCGGCTCGCCGCCCGGAGCATCGCGGTGGTGCCGGGCCCGGTCGCCGCCGTGGAGGTGACCGACGACGCGCTGACCGGGGTACGGCTCGCCGACGGGCGGGTGGTGGCGCTCGACGCGCTCGTGGTGGCGACGCGGCTGACTCCCCGCGTCGACCTGCTGGTGGGGTTGGGTCTGGCCCCGGAGGAGGTGACGATGGGTGAGCATGTCATCGGTGCCCAGATCCCGGCCGACGCCACCGGCGCGACCAGCGTCCCGGGTGTCTGGGTGGCGGGCAACGTGGCCGACCTCCGCGGTCAGGTGATCACGTCCGCCGGGGCCGGGTTGAACGCGGCCGCGGCGATCAACGCCGACCTCATCGCCGAGGACACCCGCGACGCGGTGGCCGCGTACCGGCAGTTGGTGGCCACGACGTTCGAGGAGCCGGCGTGGGAGGAGCGCTACCAGTCCCGCCCCTCGGTGTGGAGTGGCCGGCCGAACCCGCAACTGGTCGCCGAGGTCACGGACCTGGCCCCCGGGCGCGCGCTGGACGTGGGTAGCGGTGAGGGCGCCGACGCGGTGTGGTTGGCCGCGCGCGGCTGGCAGGTGACGGCGGTGGACATCTCCAGCACGGCGCTGAGCCGGGCCGCCGCGCACGCCGAGACCGCCGGCGTCGGCGACCGGATCGAGTTCACCCATGCCGACCTGCGGGACAAGCCGCCCACCGAGGAGGCGTACGACCTGGTGTCCGCGCAGTTCATGCACCTGCCCCCGGAGCAGCGGCGGGAGTTGTTCGGCAGGCTGGCCGCGGCGGTGGCACCGGGCGGCGTCCTACTGATCGTCGGGCATCACCCGTCGGACCTGTGGGGGGCGGCGCACCGGATGCACATGCCGGAGGCGATGTACACCGCCCAGGACGTGGCCGCCGATCTGGACCCCGCCCGCTGGGAGGTGCTGACGGCGGAGGAACGCTCCCGCCCCGCCACCAACCCCAACGGCGAGGAGATCACCCACCACGACGCGGTCCTCGTCGCCCGCCGACGCTGACCCGCCCCCGTCGACCTGCGTCGATCATGGAGTTGTGCTGGATGACAAAGGTGGTGGAGCACCACCTTTCCGGCACCACGAGTCCGTGATCGGCGCGGGAACGGGGGAACGCGGGGCGACAACGTGAGAGGTGGTGGGGCAGGACTTCGCACGAGGTGCGCTCGGCGGTAGCGTTGCGCCACACTGACGGCCCGTGGGGCAGGCGACCGCCGACCCTGACGCCCGATCGTACGGAGGATGGTGCATGTCCATCGGCGCTGAGCCGCACGCAGCACGCGACGATGCGGCCTCCCGGCCGAGCTTCGAGCTCGCCCTGCGCGGATACGACAAACGCCAGGTGGACCGGCACCTGGAGCAGCTCGACGGTCAGATCGCGATGCTGAGCGGAGAGCACGGGCGCTCCGCCGTCCGGGTCCGAGAGTTGACCGCCGAGGTGCAGCGGCTGCGTGCCGAGCTGGCCGAGCTTCAGGAGCAACCCGTGCAGGTGGACCGCGCCTCGTTCCACGACCTGGGCCCGATGGTCGGCGAGATCATGGCACTCGCCGAGAAGCAGGCCGGGATGATCACCGAGTCGGCCACCGACCGGGCGAACGAGCTGCGCAGCGAAGCTGAGCGGATCCTCGCCGACACCCGTGAACGGGCCGCGCAGGCCCGTCAGGACCTGGCCGAGGAGTTGGCCGCCCGGCGGGCCGAGCAGGAGCAGGCCCACGAGGAGCGGCGCACCCTGGCCGAGGCCGAGTTGACCGCGATCCGCGAGCACGCCGAGCAGTTGCGGGCCGACGGTGAGAGCGCGCACGAGCGCGCCCAGCACGAGGCCAAGCGGATCACCGAGCAGAGCGCGCAGCAGCTCAACCAGACCCGGGTCGCCGCCGACGCGCTGATGAAGTCAGCCCGTACCCAGATTCAGCAGGAACTCCAGTCGGCCCGCGCCAAGAACCAGCAGGAGATGGCCCAGTGGCAGGCCAATGTGGAGCGAGAGGTCAACGAACGGCGTACCGCAGCCGAGCAGGACATCGCCGAACAGCAGGCCGCCGCTGAGCAGGAGTTGGCCGAGCAGCGCAGCGCGACCGAGCAGCAGATCGCCGCGTTGCTGGCCGAGGCGCAGCAGCATGTGACCGAGCTGCGCAACCGCGCCGACGAGCAGGCCGCCAGCCACCAGCAACAGCTCGCCACCTTGCAGAAGGAGCTCGCCGAGCGCCGGCAGGAGGCCGCGGAGCTGCACGCCGAACTGGACACCGGCCGCCAGCAGCTCGCCGAGATCCGCCAGGAGGGCGAGACGCTGGAGAACGAGCTGTCCCGGATGCAGCAGCGGCTCAGTGAGGTCCGCCGGGACCTCACCGCCGAAAGCGCCCGGCTGGACGAGGCCCGCCGGGCCGGAGACTCCGCCGAGCGGCACGCCAAGGAGGTCCGCGCCCGCGTACAGCGGGAGGCCAAGCGGGTGGCCGACCTCGCCGCCGCCGCGGTCATGGCAGCGGCAGCCGGCGGTACGGAGACCGCGGAATACCCGATGGTCGGTTCCCGCTCCAGCGCCGACCGACCCACCCCCGAGCGGGTAGGCGTCGAGCGGCTCAACCTCGACCGCGTCGCCGTCGACCGGCACCCCGCCGACCGACCCACGGTCGACGACGCGGACGCCGACCGCGCCCGCGTCGACAGTGGCCCTGCCGACCAGGCCCCGACCGAGCAGGTGAACGGCGAGCACGGTGGCGCACCGGCAACGGACGAGTCGGTGACGGACGACAGCACGGCCGCCCCCGAGGTGAGCGCCGACGACGCCGAGCCGACCTTCCCTCGGCACATCGGCACGGACACACCCACGCCCGTACCGTTCATGGCCTTCGGGCAGCCGGTCAGTGAGAACGGTGCCGCCCGGCACTGACCTCAGCAGCGGTTGCACCCGGGCCCGGAGCGAATCCGCGCGGGCCCGGGGCGGCCGGCCCGGTCGTCGTTCAACGACCCCACCAGCCGGGTCGCAGCCGGGTCTCCGTCGTACGTAGTGTGCGGAGATGACAAGAAGCGAGCGACTCGCGGACCAGTTGGACCGGCACTGGCACAAGAACCTGCGTCCGCGGCTGAACGGTCTCGCCGATGAGGAGTACTTCTGGGAGCCGGTGCGCGGCTGCTGGAGCATCCGTCCACGTGGCACGTCTGTCGCACCGATGTCAGCAGGTTCGGGGGAATGGACGGTGGACTGTGCGTCCGCTGACCCGGCGCCGGCCCCGGCGCCGGTGACCACGATTGCCTGGCGGCTGGCGCACATCATCGTGTCCTGCCTGGGCTATCGGGTCGGATGGCACTTCGGCGGCCAGGACGTCGACTCCCAGACATTCGCCTACGCGGGGACCGCTGACGAGGCGCTGAAACAGCTCGATGAGATGTATGGGAGATGGAACGCGGGGGTCCGCGCGCTCTCGGACGCGGACCTGGAAAATCCGCCCCCGGTGGGTCCCGAGCGGTTTCCCATGGAGGGCATCATCCTGCACGTCAACCGGGAGCTGATCCATCACGGCGCCGAGATTTCCCTGCTGCGCGACCTCTACCGCTGGCAGGACGCGGCCGAACCGCGCCGAATATGACGTGTCGTCGTTGAACGACCCCGCCACTCAGGAGGGAGGTTGGACTGACCGAGCGAGGCAGCTCCGCAGCTCAGCGACTTCATCCTCGGTGAGGACGGGAGCGAAGTCGAGGTACTCGCTGGGGTGGACGCCGGTGCCGGAGCCGGGCACCGTGACGAACCAGGCGCCCTCGTGGTCAAACCAGTGCGCCTGACCGGCCAGACCAACGTCGAGGGATTCCCCGCCGGTGGAGTCGCCGGTTGCGACGATGCGCACCCACTGCCCGTCGCGCCCGTACGGCGGCTGAGGGATCACTACGTCCAGGAGGGCCTCGGCGATCTGATCCACCGGCACGCCGAACAGGCGGGCGGCACCCTGGCGTGCGACAGTGCGCACCTCCCGCAGGCTGCCGGTGGCGCCGACCAGCACCTCCCCGTCAGGTCCTTCGACCAGCACCGCGTACGACCGGTCCGGCTCATGGCGGGCCCGTGCACGAAACTGCGGCGGAATGTCAAACATCCACCAATGATCCCCCACCAGGCTCGCCGAACTATCCCTTCTTCGCGATCTTGCACTTCCTGTCGTCGTTATGCCCTGCTATGTCAGGGATGCCGGGACAGTAAGTGCAAGATCGCTGCGGCTGGAGGGGTTACTCCTTGATCTGGTAGGTCGGGCGGATCACCGCACGGGCCAGGGTGTGGAACGTGAGGTTGAAGCCGACGTACGCCGGGCTGGAGCCCGGGGTCAGGTCCAGGCTGTCGACGTCCAGGGCGTGCACCGCGAAGACGTACCGGTGCGGACGGTCACCGGGCGGCGGAGCCGCCCCGCCGTAACCCTGATCGCCGTAGTCGTTGCGGACCGAGAACGCCCCACCGAGGTCGGTGCCCGCCGCGCCGCCAGCCCCGCTGGGCAACTGGGTGACGCTGGCCGGCACGTTCACCAGCACCCAGTGCCAGAAACCGCTACCGGTCGGTGCGTCGGGGTCGTAGCAGGTCACCGCGAAGCTCTTCGTCTCGGCCGGAAAATCCGACCAGGTCAGCTGCGGCGAGACGTTGTCACCCCCGGTGCTGCCATGCGCGTGCCGGGCGTCCATCGGCTCGCCGTTCTGCACGTCGTCGCTGGTCAGCGTGAACGAGGGCAGCGTCGGCAGCAGCTCGTACGGGTCCGGGGCGATCGGTCGTTCCAGGGTCATGGGGACGTGTCCTTCCGATGTGCGGAGATACCAGCCCCTTCATACCCCGCCACGGCCGTCTCGACGACCGGAAGTACGCGCTGACCGATTGTGGTTTCGCGAAGCTACGTTTGAGTTCGGGCAACGTTCCGCAGGGGGACATCGTGGCCGGCATCTGGCGGGATTTCGTGGTAGCCGTTGTCACCGCGCTCCGCCGCCGGGACGAACAAGCCATCGCCGACGAACGCCGACGCGCGGTCGAGCGGCTGGCCGAGGAGACGATCCGCCAGCAGCGGCGAACCACCGACCCGCCGGAGTGATCCGGACACGCAGCACCGGACCACTTCGCGACTGACGGCCAAGATGACCTGATGGGGCGGATTTTCGGGGCACGACCGAGGGTTACCCCGGAGACACACCGACCCATTCTGTTCGAGATCTTCTTTGACCTGGTCTTCGTCTTCGGGCTCATCCGGGTCACCACGTTCATGAGCCAGCGGCCCGCTCCGGTGACCCTGACGCAGGGATTCCTCGTACTCCTGCTGCTCTGGATTTCCTGGTTGGTCTACTCCTGGCTGGGCAACCACGTCCGGATCGATGTCGGGTTGATCCGTGCCGGCGTCACCGTCGCGATGGCGGCCGTCTTCCTCGTCGCTCTCGTCATCCCCGACGCCTGGAGGACCGGACCGGGTACGACGGGATCCCGGCTGATCCTGGTGCTGGCCTACATCGCGCTTCGAGTTGTCGATCTGGTTCTCTTCCGCTGGGTGGCGGCGGGCGACCGGCAGCTGCGCAGGACAATTCGCCTCTACTCCCTCTCTACCGCGCTGTCCTGGGTTCCACTCGTCCTCGGCGCCGTGTTCGGCGGCACCGCACAGATCCTGCTCTGGGCGCTGGCCCTCACCATCGACATGGGCGGCGGGGTGGTCTCCTCGATGCTGAGCGGGTGGCCCGTACTCAGCCCCGGCCACTTCGCCGAGCGGCACAGCCTCGTGGTGATCATTGCGCTCGGCGAATCCCTGATCTCGGTCGCCGCCGGCGTCGGGATTCAGCGGATCCGTGGACCGATCCTGCTGGCCGCGCTCCTCACCCTGGGTGTCACTGTGTGCCTGTACTGGCTCTACTCCGCGAGCGCGGCAACCTCCAAGCACGCGCTGACGACGGAGTCCGGGCTGCGGCAGGCCCACGTGGGTGCCGACGCCTACAGCGTTGCCCACTTCCCGGTGCTCGCCGGGACCATCTATGTGGCATTGGGAGTCGAGCAGGTGCTGGCCGGCCTGGCACATGAGGAGCCCCACGGCATCTCGGATTGGATGCCCGCCGTCGCGTTGTTCGGCGGGACCGCCCTGTTCCTCGCGGGCCGGGCGGCGTTCCTGAGTCTCAGCGTCCGGTGCGTACGACCGGGGCAGTTCGTCGCTCCCGTCGTGGCGCTGCTGTTGCTCCCCGTCGGGCGTCACCTGCCCGGCCTGGCCGCGCTCGGCCTGCTCACCGCGTTCCTCGCCGTGCTGCTCAGCTACGAAACACGGGCCAGGCGATCGACTCAGGCTCGGTGATGTCGGGGTGTCCCAGGAGTCCTGACACCCCGACTTCCGGGAAGTCGAGTGGATCAAGATGGGCGGAGGGTGTGGGATTCGAACCCACGAAGACATCGCTGCCTTACCGGTTTTCAAGACCAGCGCCATCGGCCACTAGGCGAACCCTCCTGGGCCGTCACCCGCAGGCGTACGGCCACGCATAGTCTGCCACGGCTCGCTTCGGGCGGCCCGGCGTCCCTCCCCGGTGCGCCGGCCAGGAGTCCTGACCCGTCCACTGTGGGCTGGAGGGTGCGCCTGCGGCACCCGGTGCGATCGGGAAGACTGGGCCCATGCGAGCCATCACGATTCCGGAGCCCGGTGGTCCCGACGCGCTGGTCTGGGCTGAGGTGCCCGACCCGGAGCCGGGCCCCAACGAGGTGATCGTGGAGGTGCGGGCCAGCGGGGTCAACCGCGCTGACCTGCTGCAACGGCAGGGGCACTACCCGCCGCCGCCGGGCGCGTCCGCGTACCCCGGGTTGGAATGCTCTGGGGTGATCACCGTGGTTGGCGCGGAGGTCGCCGGGTGGGCGGTCGGGCAGCAGGTCTGCGCGCTGCTGTCCGGCGGCGGTTACGCGGAGCGGGTCGCCGTGCCCGCCGGGCAGTTGCTGCCGGTGCCGGCGTGCGACCCGGTCGACGCGGCGGCGCTGCCCGAGGTGGCCTGCACGGTCTGGTCGAACCTGATCCAGGTGGCCCGGCTCGGCGCGGGCGAGACGCTGCTGGTGCACGGCGGGGGCAGCGGGATCGGCACCTTCGCTATCCAGTTCGGGGCGGCCCTCGGCGTGACAGTGCTGACCACCGCGCGGGAGGCCAAGCACGCCCGGCTGCGCGAGCTGGGCGCGGCGCACATGATCGACTACCGGGGGCAGGACTTCGTCGAGGAGGTCCGGCGGATCACCGACGGGCGCGGCGTGGACGTCATCCTCGACATCATGGGCGGGTCCTACCTGGGGCGGAACGTCTCCGCGCTGGCCACCGGCGGTCGCCTCGTGGTGATCGGGATGCAGGGTGGGCGCAAGGCCGAGCTGGATCTGGGCGCGCTGCTGACCAAGCGGGCGAGCGTCACCGCGACGTCGCTACGGTCCCGTCCGCTCGCGGAGAAGGCGGAGATCGTCCAGGGCGTACGGGATGACGTGTGGCCGCTGGTCGAGGAGGGCCGGATCCGGCCGATCGTGGACCGGCGGCTGCCGATGACCGAGGCGGCCGAGGCCCACCGGCTCGTCGAGTCGAACGACCACTTCGGCAAGGTGCTGCTGACCCGCCCGCCGGGTGGCGGGTCGGCCGTCAGCTGAGCGAGCCCGAACCAGGCAGGTCGGCCGTCAGCCGAGCGAACGTGCCGGGGTGGGGGCGTCCGTCGGTCGGGGCAGCACCAGCCGGGCACCCGGGCCCTCGCCGGCCAGCGTGTCGCCCGGGTTGTTGAGCGTGCAGCGCTGCAGGGACAGGCAGCCGCAGCCGATACAGCCGTCCAGGTCGTCGCGGAGCCTGCTGAGCAGGCGGATTCGTTCGTCCAGCCGGCTCCGCCAGCTCGCCGAGAGCCGCGCCCAGTCCTGCGGGCTGGGGGTGCGGGCCTCGGGGAGCGAGTCGAGTGCCTCCCGGATCTCGTCGAGCGAGACACCGACCTGCTGGGAGATCCGGATGAAGGCGACCCGGCGCAGCTCGGCGCGGGCGTAGCGGCGCTGGTTGCCGCCGGTACGGTCGGCGCGGATCAGCCCGAGGCGCTCGTAGTAGCGCAGCGCCGACGGCGCCGCCCCGGAGCGGGCGGACAGCTCACCGATCGTCAGAAGGTCCGGCATCACCAAATCCTTGAGTTGAAGTGCACTTCAACTCAGAGAGTAGTGCCGTGACATCGCAGTGACCACCGACAGCAGTTGGACGCCGACGACCCTGCGGCGGTCGATCAGCGCGGCCCGAAGGGTCAGTTGGTGGCTGAGACGGCGGGGCGGCGGCGAGCGCGCTCGCGGCCGAGGATCCAGATCGCCTCGACGCCGTCCTTCCAGGTGATCTTCTTGCCCTCTTCCCGGCCGCGCGCCCGGTAGCTGATCGGCACCTCGTACGGCCGGATCCGGCGACGCAGCAGCTTGCCGGTCACCTCGGCTTCCATGCCGAAGCCGCGCGAGCGCACCTCAAGCGAGCGGTAGAGCGCCACCGGCATCAGCTTGAAGCAGGTCTCCAGGTCGCCGATGTACGAGTTGAACAGCACGTTCGCCGCCATCGTGACGCCCTTGTTGCCCATCACGTACCAGAAGCTGTAGGCGCTGTGGCTGCCGAAGGTGCGATTGCCGTAGACCACCGTGGCCCGCCCGTCGAGCACCGGGTCGAGCAGCTTGGGGATGTCCTGCGGGTCGTACTCCAGGTCGGCGTCGAGGATGACCATGTAATCGCCCTCGGCGCTGTCGACCGCCGTCTTGATGGCGGCACCCTTACCGGCGTTGCGCTGGTGGGTGATGACCCGCAGACGTGCGTCGTCGGCGCGGCCGAGGACCTCGCCGGTGCCGTCCCGGCTGCCGTCGTCGACAACGACCAGCTCGACCTCACAGGGGTAGTCGACCGCCAGTGCCTGCTTGAGGGCATCCGCGATGCGTTCTTCCTCGTTGTAGACCGGCATGAGGATCGAGAGCTTCACGGGGATCTCCACGGTGGCGGCAACACGTCGGCCATAGCCTAGCCTGGTTGGTTTGTTCACCGCCTACCGCCACTGCGGGGCGGTAGGCGCTGCGGGTTCAGATCCATGGTGTTTACTTCCGCCATGTCGGCTGCCGGCTCCCTGCTCACGGTGGTTCCAGTTGCCGCGGTGCTGCTGCTCACCGTCGCGGCGAGACCACGCGGGGTAGGTGCTGTGGCACCGCTGCGGCTCGCGGTGGTGCGCGCCGTCCTGATCGGCGGGGCGTACGCGGTGCTCGTCGTCGAGGTGCTCGGCGCGTCGCACGCGCTGACCCGGCCCGCGTTCGTCGTCGCCTGGCTGCTCTTCCTGATCGCCGCCGCGACGGCGGCCGGTGTGCGCTGGCGACGAGCGGCCCACCTCGGGCAGGAGTCCACGGCCGCGCCGCAACCGGTCGGCGCCGCGCCGCGGCCGGTGCCGGTCGGCGCGGTGGTGTCCGGCGGCAGCCCCGACGTGTCCGCCCAGGTCGCCGAGCGCGGCGAGCCCGACCGGGCGCCGGCCCGGGTCGGTCGAGGGCCCGCCGACCTGCTCGCGGTGGCGGTCGACACCTGGCGTACGGCCCGACCGGGTGAGCGCCTCCTCGCCGGCACGATCGGCGGGCTGGTCCTGGTGGAGCTGCTGGTCGCGCTGCTGGCCGAGCCGAACAACTTCGACTCGCAGACCTATCACCTGCCGAAGGTGCAGCACTGGGTGGCCCAGGGTGACCTGGACTTCTGGCCCACGGCCATCCACCGGCAGGTGACCATCCCGCCCGGAGCCGAGTACCTGCTGCTGCACCTACGCCTGCTCACCGGCGGGGACCACCTGCACAACCTGGTCCAGTGGGCGGCCGGAGTGGTCTGCCTCCTGGTGGCCGCCCGGATCACCGCCCAGCTCGGCGGTGGCCGGCGGGCCCAGTTGCTCACCGCGTTCGTGTTGGCGACCACGCCGATGGTGGTGCTCCAGGCGACCAGCACGCAGACCGACCTGGTCTGCGCGGCGTGGGTGGCCTGCGCGGCGACCCAGGCGCTGGACGGGCTGCGTCGACGGACCGGCTGGGGCACGCTGCTCGGGCTGGGGGCGGCCGCCGGGCTGACCGCGGTGACCAAGACCAGCGGCCTGATCGCTGTCGGCCCGCTGCTGGTGCTGTGGGGGTTGGCCCAACTGCGGTTGGCCCGGGCCGAGAAGGTGGCAGCGGCGGCCGATGGCCCGGCGCCGGCTGGCGACGGTCGGCGGTCCTGGCTGGTCGGCGGGCTGGCCCGCACTGTCGGCGGTTCGGTGCTGATCCTGGTGGTCGCGGCAGTGGTGGTCGGCCCGTTCCTGGCCCGGGTGACCGCCGAGTTCGGGCACCCGCTGGGGCCACCCCGGCTGCGCGAGTCCATCCCGATGGAGCGGCACGACCCGGCGTCGATAGTGGTCAACGCGCTGCGGATCGGGCACACCGCGTTCGACACGCCGCTGGCGCCGCTGCGCCGGGCCGGCGCCGAAGTGATCATCAGCGGTGCCGAGGCGATCGGGGTCGACCCGCAGGACCGTGCGACCACCTTCGGTCGGGAGCTCTTCCCGGAGCCGGCCTGGTATCCGGACGAGGACCGGGTGGCGTTTCCGCTGGCCGGGGTGTTGGCGGTGATCGGCGCGGTGATCGCGCTCGGCCGGCCACGGCAGATCGCTCCCGACCGGGCCGGGTCGCTGCGGGCGTACGCGGTGGTGGTGCTGACCGCCGTGCTGCTGCACACCGTGATGATCAAGTGGCAGCCGTGGGGCAATCGTCTGCTGCTCTACGCCGTGGTGCTCGCCGTGCCCCTCGCCGGCCTCTGGTTGGACGCGCTCTTCCGCCGCCGCGCGGGTGACGCCACACCCGCCGTGGGTGACGCGGCTGCCACCGGCGCGTCGATGAGTGGTCGTGGACGTCGTTCGGTGGCCACCGTGGCCGCCGTTACCGTGCTGGCCACCTCGGCGTTGGCCGGGGTGCTCGCGCTGTCGTACGGCTTCCCGCGCCGGCTGGTCGGCGCCGGCTCGGTCTTCACCACCTCGGACTGGGACACCCGGTTCCTGCGCCGGCCGCAGTGGGCCGACGAGTTCCGCTGGGCGGCGACCGCGGTCCGGGACAGCGGTGCGCGCCGGATCGGGCTGGTGCAGCAGAACGACAACTGGGAGTACCCGTGGTGGCTGCTGCTGCGGCAGCCCGACGGCGACTCACCTGATTTGGTGGCGTTGCAGTCGGTACTGCCGGAACGACCGCCAGCCGATCCCGCCTCGGTCGACGCGATCGTCTGTACCGGCAGCAAGGCGGCCTGCGCGAAGCTCGTCCCGGCTGGTTGGCGGCTGGAGTTTCGCGGGTACGTCGGCTACGCCCTGCCGCCGGGCCGCTGAGCCAGCAGACCGGTTCAGCACGAGGCCCCAGGGCCGTCGGTCGCTGACCAGAGGCCCGGATAGTCCGATCCGGGCGGTTCTGCATTCCGCGCGCAAGGATCCGAAGCGCATTCACATCCGTTGATCCGCACGTTACCGTCTGGTAACTCAATCGACGTCCCGCGATTGAGCCGAAAGGAGTGCGTCGATGCCTGCAATCCCCGCCAGGCCCGAACGCGCGACCCGACGACGGGCCATCACCGTCGCCGTCGCCGTCGCCGCTCTCGTCCTACCGATGCTCGCCGGACCGGCCACCCCCGCCAGCGCCGCCGACCGACCGACCGTCCAACCACTCCCCGCCAACCTCGAAGCCATCCGGGCCGCCGAAGCGACCGCCCTCTACGGCAGCCCGGCGATCCGCCCGATCGAACAACGCCGCACCGCGCTGATCACCATGGGCGACAGCGAGATCTCCGGCGAAGGGGTCGGCAACTACGTCCCCGGCACCCACCAGGACGGCAACTGGTGCGACCGCTCATACGACCAGGCGGTTTTCCGCACCGGCATCGCGTCGGACGCGCAGTACAACATCGCCTGCTCCGGTGCCACCCCCTGGAACCTGATCGCCGGCGGCCCGACCCAGCACAACGAGCTGAACCAGGGCGACTACCTGGGCATCAAGGCCCGCAACACACACGTGAAGCTGATCTGGGTGGTGGTCGGC
Organism: Micromonospora inaquosa; assembly: GCF_003857055.1. Taxonomy (GTDB): domain Bacteria; phylum Actinomycetota; class Actinomycetes; order Mycobacteriales; family Micromonosporaceae; genus Micromonospora; species Micromonospora inaquosa. The sequence continues at coordinate 44,014 of NZ_QGSZ01000325.1, forward strand.
GCGAACGGTGACGGCACCATCCAGTTCGGTCCCGTCGCCACCGACTGCGCCGTCCGCCGGGTGTTCTTCCAGGGCGCCTGCTACCCCACCTACACCGACCAGTGGACGATCCGCACCGACGGCAGCCGGCAGGCCGTGGAGTCGGCGCTCACCGACATCCGGCAGACCATGACCAACGCCGGCTACCTACGGTCGGACTACGAGCTGGTGCTGATGTCGTACCCGAGCCCCGGCAGCCCCGACGTGGAGGACAACCCCAACTTCCCCGGCTGGTACTCCGGCGGCTGCCTGCTCTACCTGGCCGACGCGGCGTTCGCCCGGAACAAGGCGGTGCCGATGTTCGAGTCGGCGCTACGCTCGGCCGCCGCGAACACCGGCACCCGCTACCTGGACGCCAGCCGGCTCTTCCACGGCCATGAGGTGTGCACCGACAACACCTCGGTCCGCGGCCTGTACATCGAGCTCGGCATCTGGAACGAGAACGCCGCCCGCCAGTCGTTCCACCCCAACGCCCGTGGGCACGGCATGTTCGCCCAGTGCATCACCCAGTTCTGGAACTCCGGGCAGACGCGGGCCAGCTGCGTCGACCCGGCCAGCACCGGCGGTGGCGTGCTCTACCCGGGGCTGCTGGAGTTCAAGCAACTGCGCAACGTCGCCACCGGCACCTGCGTCGACGGCAAGGGCTACGACTCCCGCAACGGCACCGTGCAGCAGCCGTACTCCTGCCATGGTGGGCGCAACCAGGGCTTCTGGTACGACTCGGGCCGGCGGTCGCTGCACTCGGAACTGTCCCACGACCGCTGCCTGGACGTCGCCAACAGCTCGATGACCGCCGGCACCGCGGTCAACATCTACGACTGCAACGGCACCGGCGCGCAGCAGTTCGTCTTCGTGGGTAACCAGATCAGGCCGGCGAACGCCAACAACCTCTGCGTGGCGTTCGACAACCCGCTGCTCGGCAGCTCCCGCCTGCGGTTGGCGACCTGCTCCAGCAGCACCCGGCAGCAGTGGTCGTTCGAGGCCCGTACCGCCGCCAACCCGGTCGGCTACGGTCACGACGACTTCATCGGCTCCCGCGTCTACTGACGGGAACGCGTCCAAGGGGGCCCTGGCGCCGGCCAGGGCCCCCTTCGCTCACTTGGCGCGAGGGATGAGGATGAGCCGGGCCACGCCCCTGTCGCCGTCCTTCGCGCCGGCGACACCGAGCGTCGCGCCGACCTTGACCTCGCTCGGCTGCACGGTGGCCCGGCGCTCGACCACCCGCAGGTCGTCGCCGAAGGTCCAGACCATGGTGAAGCCGTCGGTGGACTTGACGGTCATCGAGTCACCGTCGATCGCGGTCACCTCGCCGCGCTGCACGGCGACGGTGCGCGTACCGCCGTCCTTCGCCTTCACCACCGCCTCACCGTGCACTGTGTTCTTGCGCAACAACACGCGGGCCTGGCGGCGCTTGCGCCACTCCTCGCCGCGCTTCTCCCGGGCCTTCTCCTGGGCGCTGGGGGGCGCACCCGGCGTCGGGGTGGCCGGTGCGGCGACGGTCCGTACGTCCAGGTCGTCAGCGTCGAAGCCCATCGCGGCCAGCGCCTGACCCTCGACCCCCATCGCGGCGGCGACCTCGACGGCCGCCTCCCGGGCCGGCTGGCTGGCCACCTCGGCCGCGCTGCAACCGCTGACGCCGAGCGCGACCGCTGCGAGCAGTGCCGTGGTGCTGGTGGCGAAACCCCAACGTGGCATGACTGTCCCTCTCGTCAGTGAAGCCCGCAGCCTTCCCGGGAACGACGAGCGGAGCGTCAGGCCGATGTTCGGGTCAGGTAAGGATCGCCGGGCAGCCGGACCGTGAACGCGGCACCACCCTCCGGCGCGTGCCCCGCGACGATCTCCCCGCCCAACCGGCGGACCAGCCCGGCGGCCAGCGCCAACCCCAACCCGCTGCCCACCTTGCGCACCCCCCGGTACCGCTCGTGCAGCGCACCGCGTTCGAACGCCACCGCCAGGTCGTCGTCGGTGAAGCCGGGCCCACCGTCGCGAACCTCCAACACGCCGCCGTGCGCCGGGTCCGCGCCGGCCGCCCGGACCGCGAGCACCACCGGCGACCCCGGGGGTACGACCCGCAGCGCGTTCTCCAGCAACCCGTCCAGCACCTGCCGGATCCTCCCCGGATCGGTGTACCCGGGCACCGGCTGACCGGGCGTCTCCACCCGGAACGGCACGCCCACCGCCGCGCACCGGCCGGACCAGGTCGGCTCCGCGTCCACTGCCAGTTGGGTCAGGTCCACCGGCACCGGTTCAAGGGGGAAGTCGGCAGCCTCCAGCCGGGCCAGTGCCAGCAGATCACCGATCAGCCGGTCCAGGTGTTGCGCCTCGGCCAGCACCGTCCGACCGGTGTCCACCGTGTCGTCGGCACCGAGCACCCCGTCGGCGAGCGCCTCCGCGTACCCCCGGATCGCGGTCAGCGGGGTGCGCAGCTCGTGTGAGACGGAGAGCAGGAACTCCCGTTGCCGGCCCTCGCTGGTGGCCAGCGCGGCAGCCAACCCGTTCAACGCCTCGGCCAGGTCGGCGACCTCGTCCGGCGGCTCGACCGGCACCCGCACGGCGCGGTCGCCCGCGCGCAGCCGGGCGGCGGCGGTGGCCGCGACGCGGATCGGCCGCGCCAACCGGCGGGCCAGCAGCAGCCCGGCCACCACACCGGCGGTCAACCCGGCCAGCAGCGGCAACCAGAGACTGAGCAGCACCCGGGCCCACAGCCCGGTGGCCAGGGGGCGGGAGAGCACCACCCCGTTGCCGCCGGCCAGCGCCCGACCCTCGACCAGGGCCCGCTCACCGTTGACCGGGCGGCGAGCCGACACGTTGCGGCCCTGCCCGATCCGCTGCACCACCCGGGGAGGCAGACCTGACCGGTCGACGGCCCCACGCCGGATCAGGTACGCGTCGATGCCCTGGTCTCGCAGTTGTTGGATGAGCCGCTCCTCGTCGGCGCCGCGACCCCGGTCGAGGCGGGTCCGCAGCACCTCGGCGGCGAGCCGGGCCTGCGCGGCGAGCGCCTTCTGCTCGCCCCGCTGCGCGCCATGGATCGCCAACGGCACCGCGACGAGGGCGGTGACCAGCACCGACACCAGCGCCACCGCGCAGGTGACGAGCACCGCGCGGGCGGTCAGCGTGCTGCCGAATCGGCCTCGTCGCGGTGCGGCCGGCGGGCCGGTGCCGACCACCGGCAGGGCCATGGTCGGCGACTCGACGTGGCCGCGGTGATCAGGCATCGACCGCGTACCCCACCCCGCGATGGGTCCGGATCACGCTCGCCGGGCCGAGCTTCGCGCGCACCTGGGCGACGTGCACGTCCACCGTCCGCGTGCCGGCGTGCGCCGCGTAACCCCAGACCCCGGCCAGCAGCTCTTCCCGGGTGAAGACCCGGCCGGGCCGGGCCATCAGGTGGGCCAGCAGGTCGAACTCGGTGGAGGTGAGCTGCACCGGGGCGCCCGCGGCGGTGACCGTACGGCGGGCCGGGTCGAGCGTCACCGGGCCTACGACACGTGGCCGGTCCGCGCCCTCCGGGCCGCCGGCGGTTCGGCGCAGCACCGCGCGCACCCGGGCGACCAGCTCCCGTGGGCTGAACGGCTTGGTGACGTAGTCGTCGGCGCCCAACTCCAGGCCAACGATCCGATCCACCTCGTCGTCGCGGGCGGTGAGGAAGAGGACCGGAGTCCAGTCGCCGGCCTCACGCAGTCGGCGGCAGATCTCGGTGCCGGGCAGGCCCGGCAGCGCGATGTCCAGCACGCAGGCCACCGGTCGCAGCCGGCGGGCCGCGCTCAGACCGGCCTCGCCGTCACGTTCGAGGTGGACGCCGAACCCGTCTCGGGTGAGGTAGAGCCGGACCAGGTCGGCGATGGCCCGCTCGTCCTCCACGACGAGGACGAGCCCGCGATGCGGCGGTTCGACGGTCACCGGCCCATGATTGCCGACTCGGTGTGCTCGGTGCGATCGGCGCGTGTTCGAGTTCGGTAAAGGCGGTGCGACGCCCGGTGAGGCGTCAGCTCACCAGGACGGAGCGAACATCCCGGGCCGCGCCACGGCCGGTGTGTCACCGATGCTGGCGACGACCCGCGCGCCGGTCGGCCGCAGGCGGGTCCGGAACGCCTGGTTGAGCAACGCGTCGAGCTGCCAGACCTGCTTCGGGTGGCTGGTCCGGATCAGGAACCGCTCTCGGATCCCGTCGATCGCGGTGGCCGCCATCTCAACCGACTGCAGCCTCGGGTCCGGGCTCCAGGTGACGTTGCTGAGTTCGCGAAGCTCGGTGTTGAGGTGCAGACGCAGTCGGTGCAGGAGGCGGGTCTGCTGGGTCACCACCAGTCGGCGGTGCGTGAGCAGTAACAGGTAGTCGCCGGTGACCGGGCGGTCGGGGCGGCTGCAACGGGTGACCAGGATGGTGGCGTCACCGGAGCCGACGCAGCGTCGGAAGACCGGCATGTGCCGGCTCACCGTCTGCACGGCCAGGCCAGCCTCAGCGGCGGCCGGGAGGAACGTTCGGGAGAAGACGTCCATGACCTGCCCAACGACCTCCCCAGTGGGGTGACGCGGGTCACGGAGGTTTTTTGGAAGTTCCACGCCGCCTGTCGCACTGCCTGTCCGATTTTCGACTCGGACGGGTAGTGGTCAGACGTTGGGCTGAAGTGGACTGGCGGCGAAGAGCTCCTCCAGCCAGCCCGGGACCGCGTCGGCGTACTCGGCGCGGGACTCGGCCGCCGTGTCCAGTGCTCGACGCCAGGAGAGCGACCGACTCACCGGCCCCAGGCCGACCGCGAGGTCGGCGGCCTCCACGAGGGTCCGCCGGTCGTACCGCTCGGTCCACGCCTCCAGGTAGGCGTCGCGCAACCGAACCAACTGGGCGTCGTCGGCGGCGAGGTTCCTGGCGTGCCCGATGGAGCGCAGGGTCACCAGCAGCGTGCCGAACGGGTGCGCCACCGAGGCGTCACCCCAGTCGAAGTAGCGGTAGCCGTCCCGACCCGCGAAGACGTTGCCGTCGTGCAGGTCGTCGTGTTGCACGGTGGCCGGGATGCCGATGTCGGCGAGCCGGCGGCACCGCTGCGCGTACGACGGCAGCTCGGCCCGCAACCGCTCGTGCATCTCCGGGCTGAGCCCGCCCTCGGCACCGATCAGCAGCGCCCCGCGATCGTCGAGCAGTTCGACGAAGAGGTCGGCCAGCACCTCCGGACGCTGATCCGGCACGCCCAGGGCGATCAGCTCGTCGGCGCGCGGCGCGCTCGCCAGTTGCAGCGCCGCGTACCCGGGCAGCGCCCGCTCCCAGTGCGCCAGATCGGGGTCGCGCGCCAACACGTCACGCAACGACTCGCCGCCGTCGGGCAGCAACGACCAGCCCTGCGCCGGGTCCACCGCGATCGGCGTCAGCACCCGATCGGGCGTCAACTCGGCGAGCGCCGCGATCAGGACCGCCTCGTGCAGGGTGCCCGGGTTGTTGGCCTTGAACCAGACCGGGCCATCATCGGTGGGCACCCGCCAGACCATCGACCAGGGCCGCACCCGCGGCTCCACCGGCCCGGTCACCCGCCGGCCGGCCCGGCTCAGCTCAGCGTCGACCCAGGACCGGGCGCGCACCTGCCACTGCTCGCTGGACCAGTCGGCAGCGCGCTCACCGGGGATCGTCGTCACGCTGGGCACCTTAGGCGGCCCTCCCGGGTCGCGGCCACGTCTTTTCCCACCGCGCGACCGCGCGCCCTTTTTCGACCGCGCTTCAGACCAACTCGACGATCGTGGCGTTGGCCATGCCGCCGCCCTCGCACATGGTCTGCAGGCCGTAGCGGATCCCGTTGTCCCGCATGTGCTGGAGCATGGTGGTCATGATCCGGGCACCGGAGCCGCCCAGCGGGTGACCGAGGGCGATCGCCCCGCCGCGCGGGTTGAGCCGCTCCGGGTCGGCCTCGGTCTCCGCCAGCCAGGCCAGCGGCACCGGCGCGAACGCCTCGTTCACCTCGTACACCCCGATCTCCTCGATGCCCAGCCCCGCGCGGCGCAGCGCCTTCGCGGTGGCCGGGATGGGTGCGGTGAGCATGGTGACCGGGTCGTCGGCGGCGACCACTGCGGTGTGGATCCGGGCCAGCGGGCGCAGGCCGTGCCGGCTGGCCCAGTCGGAGGTGGTCACCGCGAGGGCGGCGGCGCCGTCGGAGATCTGGGACGCGGAGCCGGCGGTCACCACGCCGTCGGCGCGGAACGGGGTGGCCAGCTCGCCGAGCTTCTCCAGGGACGTCTCCCGGCGGATGCCCTCGTCGGCGGCGAACTTGCCGCCATCGGCGAGCGGCACCGGGGCCAGCTCCGGGTCGAACGCGCCGGCGTCCTGCGCGGCGGCTGCCTTCTCGTGGCTGGCCAGCGCGAACTCGTCGAGCTGGGTACGCGACAGGCGCCACCGCTGGGCGATCAGCTCGGCACCGACCCCCTGGTTGAACGGCAACGGCGCGTCGTCGGCGAAGCCCTCGACGCCCCGGTAGCGGGCCCGCAACTGGTCACTGAACGGCGTACCGCCGGCCACACTGGAGCCCATCGGCACCCGGGTCATCGACTCGACGCCACCGGCGACCACCAGATCTGCCTGGCCGGAGAGCACCGTCGCGGCGGCGAAGTGCAGGGCCTGCTGGCTGGAGCCGCACTGCCGGTCCAGGGTGGTGCCGGGCACCGCCTCGGGCCAACCGGCGGCGAGCACGCCGTTGCGGGCGATGTTCCAGGACTGCTCGCCGACCTGGGACACACAGCCCCAGAAGACGTCGTCGACCTGGGCCGGGTCGAGCCCGGTGCGCTCGGCGAGGGCGCGCAGGACGTGCGCCGAGAGGTCGACCGGGTGGACGCCGGCGAGGCTGCCCTTGCGCCGCCCGACCGGGGTCCGCACCGCGCCGACGATGACCGCGTCACTCATGTTTACTCCCCGGTAACTTGGGCTGCCCCGATCCTACGTCGTCAATCGACAGGTCGTCCGCCCAGGCGGTACCCGAGCACCGCTGGCATGCTGGGCGGGTGGACGAGACCCCCCCGGTACGACAGTGGCGAGTGCCGTCGAGCCTGCCGGCGGCGAAACTGGCCGGCGCCGTCCTGCTCGTCGCGCTCGGGCTGCTCTTCGCCGACGGCGACCCGGTCCGCCTGACGTTGGCCGTCCTGGCCGCCGCCGCAGTGGCCGGCTGGGCGGTACGTGACCTCATCGCGCCGGTCCGGTTGGCGGTTGACCCGGCGGGGCTCACCGTCATCCACGGCTTCGCGGGCCGGCGGCTGCTGCCCTGGTCGGCGGTCGAGGCCATCGCCGTCGACCGCCGGCCCCGACTGGGGCTGACCAGCGAGACCCTGGAAATCGACGCGGGCAACTCGCTGCACCTGTTCGGCCGGTACGACCTGGGAGCCACCCCGGAAGAGGTGGCCGCCGCGCTGCGGGCCGCCCGCCCGGTCAGCTGAGCAGCTGGGCGGTCCGGAAGAGCACCAGCGCGAGCAGCACCGCCAGGATGATCGCCCCGCCGGCGACCTGCACCAGCGTCCGCCGGCCACGCGGGGCGTACGCGAGCACCAACGCCATGGCCCCACCGACCACCAGGCCACCCAGGTGCCCGGGAATCGAGATGCCGGGAACGGTCAACGTGAACACCAGGTTGATCACCAGGATCGGGATCACCTGCGAGATGTCCCGGCCCAGCTTGCGCTCGATGATGATCAGCGCGGCGAAGAGACCGAAGACGGCCGTGGACGCACCGGCGGTGGCCGAGTTCTGCGCGCTGAACAGGTAGGCGGCGACGTTACCGCCGAGGCCGGCGATCAGATAGAGCGCGGCGAAACGCGCCCGCCCCAGGTTGGCCTCCAGCGAACGGCCGAGCACCCAGAGCGCCCACATGTTGAGCAGCAGGTGGATCACGCCGTAGTGCAGGAACATCGCGGTGACCAGCCGGTACCACTGGCCGTCGGCGACGCCGCCGAGCGTGCCGTCGGGAAAGACCGCCAGCCCGAGCACCGAACCCCAGTTGGTCAACGGCGTACTGCCGCCCATCAGACCGCCGAAGCCGGAGCCGCCCACCGCCGCGTCCCCACCCCGGTCGGAGGCGATGGAGAGCAGCATGAGCAGCACGTTCAGCCCGATGAGCGCCTTGGTGACATAGCCGTGCCGGCCGGCCGTACCGCCGCCGAAGGCGGTACGCGCCGGCCGAACACTGCGACGCCCCTCGTTGACGCACTCCGGGCACTGGTGCCCGACCGACGCCTCCCGCATGCAGTCCGGGCAGATCGGCCGGTCGCAGCGGGTACACCTGACGTAGGTCTCCCGGCCGGGGTGCCGGTAGCAGACCGGGGTGGTCGGCGGCGACTCGCTCACCGGGCCGACCCTCCGTTCGCCACCGCGCGGTCCACCGGCCGTGCTCCGGAGCGCTCAATCATGCGAGCAAAGGTACCTCGCCCGTCGCTCAGGAAGCGGACCGCTCGATCTCGACCCGCTCGATGACGACGTCCTGGAGCGGACGGTCGCTCGGACCGGTCGGGGTGTTCGCGATCGAATCCACGACCTTCACCGACTCCTCGTCGGCGACCTGGCCGAAGATGGTGTGCCGGTTGTTGAGGTGCGGCGTCGGGGACACGGTGATGAAGAACTGCGAACCGTTGGTGCCCGGTCCGGCGTTCGCCATCGCCAGCAGGTAAGGACGGTCGAACCGCAGCTCCGGGTGGAACTCGTCGGCGAACTTGTAGCCCGGTCCGCCCCGACCGGTACCGGTCGGGTCGCCCATCTGGACCATGAAACCGCTGATCACCCGGTGCGAGATGGTGCCGTCGTAGTACGGACCGTTGCCCGGCTGACCGGTGCGCGGGTCGGTGTACTCACGGTTGCCCTCGGCCAGGTCGACGAAGTTGCGGACGGTCTTCGGCGCGTGGTTCGGGAAGAGCTCCAGCCGGATCGGGCCAGCGTTGGTGTGCAGGGTGGCGTAGACAGCCTCGGCCACGGGTACTCCTCACTCGTTGGTCAGTTCCATGCGGATCCTCCCATGTGCCCGATCTGGCATCGCGGAGGCATCCGAAGGTGGAGGATGACGAAGGAACAACTCCCAGGAGGTAGGACCGTGTTTGGATTCGGGCGGCGGCAGTCCCAGGCGCAGCTGGCCAAGGCCGAGCTGAACCAGAGCATCAGCCACCTGATGCTGGCAGCCAACCACGCCGCGAAGGGCGCGGGCGCGACCGTTGGCCCGCGGGTCCAGGTGGCCCGGGGCTACGTCGGGCCGACCGCGGTGAGGGTACGCGAACGCGCGGCGACCGGCTGGGGGACGACTCTCACCACGCTGGCACCGCTGGCGGCGGCTGCTCGTGACGGCGCCGCACAGGCAGGGCCGCTGACCAGAAAGGCCAAGTCGAAGACCATGCGGATCACTGGTAAGAAGAAGCAGCCGCGTCGTCGCGGCTCGATGATGACCGGCCTGTTGGCGGCGGGGGCCATCGCCGGCCTGGCCGGCGCGGTGGCGTTGCGTCGCCGCCGGGAGCAGCAGGAGTGGGCCGAGTACGACCCGACCCGCGGCACCCTGGAGCCGATGCGCGACGAGGTCGACTCGATCGAGGTACGGACGCCGTCCACCGCCCGGGGTTCCGACGGTTCCGCCATGTCCGGCGCGGCGGGGATGACCGGCGCGGGCAGCTCGGCGGTGGCCGGCGGTGCCAGCGCCAGCACCACCGCCCCGGCCAAGCAGACCGGTGTCCGCCCGACCGACAAGGTTCCGTCGGTCGCCGAGGGCGCCACGGAGGTCTCCGGTCGGCCGACCGACGACCTCACCAAGGCGCTGGGCAAGGACACGGCCCGCACCAACGGCCGCCGCTGAGGTCAGTGGCAGCGCATGAAGCGCCGACGGGTGGGCCCATCCACTCGTCGGCGCTTCCGCGTCACGGTCAGAGCCAGCCGTTGGTCAGAGTCAGCCGTTGCGGTCAGAGCCAGCCGTTGCGGCGGAACCAGCGGTAGAGGGCCAGCGAGACGCCGAGCATGAGGGCCAGGACGACGGGATAGCCGTACGTCATCTTCAGCTCGGGCATGTTGTCGAAGTTCATCCCGTAGATGCCGGCGATGGCGGTCCACACCGCAGCGATGCCCGCCCAGGCGGCGATCTTGCGCATGTCGTTGTTCTGGTCGACGGTGACCTGGGCCAACCGCGCCTGGAGGATCGAGTTCAGCAGGTCGTCGTAGGAGTTCACCTGTTCCACGGTGCGGCTCAGGTGGTCCTGCACATCCCGGAAGTACTTGCGGATCTCCTTGGGCACGTCCCGGTTGACCTGCGAGGTCAGCGTCATCAGCGGCCGTTGCAAGGGCACCACCGCCCGCTTGAACTCCACCAGCTCGCGCTTCATCTGATAGATCCGCTGGATCCGCCCGTGGCCGTGCCGGTCGAAGACCTCCGCCTCCAGCATGTCCAGGTCGTCCTCGATCTGGTCGGCCACCTCCAGATAGAGGTCGACCACCCGGTCGGTCACCCCGTACGCCACTGCCCACGGACCGTGCAGCAGCAACTCCTGCTTGGTTTCCAGGTCGGCGCGGATCGGGGCGAGCCGGCAGGCGTCCCCGTGCCGGACGCTGATCACGAAGTTCGGGCCGATGAAGAGCATCACCTGCCCGGTCTCCACCACCTCGGAGTTCTCGGTCAGCTCGGTGTGCTCGCAGTAACGGGCGGTACGCAGCACCAGGAAGACGACATCGCCGAACCGCTCCAGCTTGGGGCGCTGCTCGGCCTTGACCGCGTCCTCGACCGCCAGCTCGTGCAGGCCGTAGGTCTCCGCGATGGCGGTCATCTCGGCCAGCTCCGGCTGGTGCAGGCCGATCCAGACGAAGCCGTGCTCCTCCCGGCGGGCCGCGGCCAGCGCCTCCGCGTACGTCCAGTCGCCGGGCTGCCGCTTGCCGTCGACGTAGAGCGCGCAGTCGACCACCGCGCTGCGGCCGGTGCCGGTCGGGGCCGGGGCGGGCGGCGAGCCGTCGGCGTTGAGGATCCGGGTCATCGCCCGCACCGGGGAGGGCCACGCCCGAGGTCGCAGGACCCGCCCGGTGGTCGACGGTGCCGTCCGGTCCCGCTCTGTCCGATCCGTCATCGCGTCACCTCCCGCGCTCAGCCGCGGCTTGCAGGCTACGCCGACTGCGGTCGAGGACCGGTGTGACGG